>JAYTHH010000074.1:0-1915 GCA_043732745.1 Rhodospirillales bacterium | reverse complement strand
CTTCGAAAGCGCGCGCCAGCTTGTCCGCCAGGGCCAGATCGGCCACGAGTTCGGAACTGTCAGGGGCGGGATAGAGATCGCTGAGGTCCCAGGAAGGCAATGCTACGTTGTGTCCATCAGCCATTCGAAACGAGACCCCGGCATAAGTTCTGCTGCTTTCATGTAAGTTGTGCGAACGCGAGTCAAAGGGGGACACGACGCTGGAACACATGCTGGAACCAATGCCTGACTGGCCGAACACGGCGTCGATGATGCTTTCCCTGTCGCGCGCCTGGAGAGACCGTCCGATGCTCCGTCATTTCCATGGCGGCACCTGGCAGCAGGCGACATGGGACGAATTCGGCGCCCGCGTGGCCGCCATCGCCCGGGCCTTGCGCGCGGCGGGCGTCAGCGCCGGCGACCGCGTGCTGCTGGTCAGCGAGAACCGTCCGGATTTTACCATGGCCGAAGTGGCGCTGCAGGCGATCCGCGCCATCCCGGTGCCAGCCTATGTCACCAATTCGGTGGCCGACCACGCCCATATCATCCGCGACAGCGGCGCCGTGGCCGCCATCGCCTCTACCACAGCCCTTGCTGATCGCCTCGCGGCAGCCGGCCAATTCGACATTCTGGTATGCATGCAGGCAGGCAGCGTCTCAGCGTTCGACTGGGCGGAGACTCTGCGCGATCCGCCCGATTTCGCCGATATCGCGGCCGAGGCGGACACCATCCCCCCAGGCGGGCTGGCCGTCATCCTCTACACATCCGGCACATCGGGCAGCCCGCGCGGCGTGATGCTGTCGCACCGCGCCTTGCTCGCCAACTGCCGCAGCGCGCTCGAACTGGTGCGGCCGCTGGCCCTTGAGAACGAGGTGTATCTGTCGTTCCTGCCGATGTCGCACTCGTTCGAACACACGTTGGGGCAGTTCTTCCTACCGCTGATCGGTACCGAGATCGTGTTCTCCCGCGGCGTCGAGCACCTGTCCGCCGACATGCTCAGCCAACGTCCCACCTTGATGGCGATGGTGCCGCGCATACTGGAGGTCATCCGCGCCCGCATCCTCACCCAGGTCGCCCGCGAAAAGCCCTGGCGGCAGCGCCTGTTCCACGCCGCCATCGACATCGGGGGCAAGCGTGCCGCGGGCAACACGCTCACGTTTTGGGAGCGCGCCGCCGACCCCATCCTCGAACGGATCGTGCGCGCCAAGATCCGCGGCCGTTTCGGCGGCCGTTTTCGCATGGCCGTCAGCGGCAGCGCCCGGCTGGAGCCGGAGGTAGGCCGCTTCTTCCAGGCCATCGGCATCCACATGGTGCAGGGCTATGGCCAGACCGAGGCGGGCCCGGTGATTTCGGCCATGCACCCGGAAAGCCGGATCGAGACTGTCGGCCCGCCGCTGCCGGGCGTTGCATTGCGCATCGCCGAGGACGGCGAGATCCTGGTGCAGGGCGATCTGCTGATGGACGGCTACTGGGGCCGACCGGCCGAGACCACCAACACGCTTGCAGGCGGCTGGCTGCACACCGGCGACATCGGCGTGATCGACCCTGACGGATCGTTGCGCATCACCGATCGCAAGAAGGACATCATCGTGCTATCCGGCGGAGAGAAGGTCTCCCCCGCCCGGATCGAAGGCTTGCTGGCAGCCCAGCCCGGCATCGCCCAGGCAGTGGTCAGCGGCGAGGGCAAATCCGGCCTGTCAGCGCTCATCGTGCTTGCCGAAGGCGTAGACGAAACTGAAGCTCCCCGCGCCATTGCCCGTGTTAATGCCCTGCTCTCCACCACCGAGCGTATCCGACGCCATGCCGTGGTGCCGCCTTTCACCGCCGAAAACGGGCTGCTGACCGTCTCGCACAAGGTACGCCGGCATCTGGTGATCGCAACTTACGCCGAATTGCTGTCCAGCCTGTCAGGCCCATCCCACAACGCCAGGCAATA
>JAYTHH010000073.1:0-6651 GCA_043732745.1 Rhodospirillales bacterium | reverse complement strand
AAGGGAGCGCCATCGATGTTGCCTGACAATGCCAAGGCTATGGCATTGACCGGCTGATCCATCGCCCCGCCCCGCGCCGTGTTCGCCACCACCGGCTTGTCGCCAGACAGCGGCGTCGGCTCCTTGGCGTTATCCTGCAGGGCCGACGCGAACACCGCAGCGAAACCGAGGGCAAGCGGGCGCGCCATGTGCCCGCGCTTGCCTGTTTGGGCTTCGGCTGCGGCCCTCGGGCGTTCGGCCGAAGGAGCGACCCAGCCGCGGAGGGGCGACGCCGCTGCCGGTGGGTTGGTCTGGATGGTCGCCTGCTCCGGCATGCACGCCGCTCCTGTTCCTGTGTTCGCGAGAGCCCGCACCGATCGGCCCAACGCTTCGCACCGCGAGGCACAGCGCAATTGGCGGGCCAGAGATGGGCTCCAGGAAAACGGCGGATCTGCCCGGGCTTCGTCGCGTGCGGAGGTTGTGGCCGGCAGGAACTGCTGTGGGCCCGGCAAGGAATGCCGGGCGCATTTTGCCGCCACCCCACTCCCTTGGAAGCTGCGTCAGGCAAGAATGGCCGAGCTTTGCCTGAAAACCGCGGCACATGGGCCGTGGCCGACCATGGCACGGAAACTGCGAAATAAGCTCCAGGCGCCTGTCCTGCTCCTGCGGGTGAAGCTGCGGCAGGGCGGGTCTTGCACAACAACATGCCGCGCGTGCGGCCTCGAAGGATGAGAACGATGTCCCTGTTCGGCGCCATGAACACCGCGATCAGCGGCCTTTCCTCACAATCGGCCGCGTTCAGCAACATCAGCGACAACGTGGCCAACAGCCAGACGGTGGGCTTCAAACGGGTGGACACGGCGTTCATCGATTACCTGACGACCAGCAATGCCACCACCAACCTGTCCGGTGCTGCGGTGGCGCGCCCGGAATACATGAACAACATCCAGGGCACCGTGGCCCAGACGGACAATCCGCTGGGCCTGGCCATCGCCGGGCAGGGGTTCTTTCCGGTCAGCCATCCGGCCGGCTCCACCTCCGGGCAGACCGCGTTTTCGCCGACCTCGTATTTCACCCGCGCCGGTGATTTTCAACTCAACAAAAGCGGATACATGGTCAATAGCGCCGGTGAGTATCTGAACGGCTGGTCGGTCAACAGCACCACTGGCGTGGTGAACCGCAATGCCGTGACGCCGATCCAGGTGAACCAGACCGTTTTCAACCCGGTGGCCACGTCCAAGGTGAGCCTATCGGCCAACCTGCCGGCCACGCCCACCGCGGGCTCAGTGGTCTCATCGCAGGTCGATGTGTATGACGGGCTTGGCACCGCCCACACCGTCACACTCAACTGGAAGCAGAACGCAACGAACGACTGGACGGTCGCGGTCAACGTTCCCGACGATACGACCGCGGCAGCGCGAGGCACGGCCGACGTGCAATTCGGCTCGACCAGCGGCAACGCGGTGGCCGATGGCACGGTGGGCGCACTCGGCACCGCCACGGGCAGCATGACGGTGGCGCCCTATGCGGTCAGTGCGTCCGCCGATCTTACCTTCACCGCGAATTTCGGCCAGGGCGCTCAGACGATCGCGCTCAATCTCGGCAATTTCGGGTCATCGGCCGGGCTCACGCAATATGCCGGCACCAGCTACAGCCTGCGGGGGCTGAGCCAGGACGGTGTGCCGCCCGGCAGTTTCTCTTCGATCAGCACCAGCACGTCCGGCGATCTTTCGGTGAACTACGACAACGGGCAATCGCGCGTGATCGCGAGGGTGCCGGTTGTGACCTTCGCGAGCCCGAACGCCTTGCAACGGCAGGACGGGCAGTCCTTCACGGCCTCGAACGAAAGCGGCAATCCGTTGACGCAGGATGCCGGAACCAACGGCGCCGGTAACCTGGTGACGGGTGCGATCGAGCAGTCGAATGTCGATATCGCGCAAGAATTCAGTAAGCTTATCGTGGCACAACGGGCCTACTCTGCGAATACCAAACTGGTAACGACGGCCGATCAATTGTTGCAGGAAACGATCGATATGAAGCGCTGATCATGCCCAGCAGGTTCGGTGGCAGCCAGCCTCTGCCATTCGCATATCAGGATGATACGCCATGAGCCTCAACGGCGCCCTGCTGATCGCGTCCGGTGGCCTGGCCAATATCAGCCGCCAGATGGCGGTGGTGTCGAACAACGTGGCCAATGCCGGAACGCCCGACTACGCGCGTGAGGTTGCCACCCAAACCTCGGTGACCGCCGGCGGCCAGGGGATGGGCGTGTTCAGCGGCCCTGTGGTGCGCGAGATCGATCTGCAACTGCAGAAGGAGGCGTTCTTGCAGACCGCCGAGGTGTCGGGCCTGCAAACCCGTCAGACAGCGCTTCAGGGGATCGATGCCGTGCAGGGCACGCCTGGGCAAGGCTCCGATCTGGGCAGCATGCTTGGCCGGCTGGAGGATGGTTTCACGTCGCTGCAGGCCGATCCGTCGAGCGCTGCGACACAGTCTCAGGTGGTGAATGCAGCTGGCGTGCTGGCGGCAAAGGTGAACACGCTTGGCAACAGCTATGTAACGGCGAGACAGAACGCGCAGGACAACATCACGTCCGGACTGGCCCGCCTCAATGCCGATATCGATACGATTTCCAGCCTCACCGACCGGATCGTCTCGTTAAAGGGGCAGCAAGCAAGCACCGCCGATCTGGAGAACCAGCGGGACACGGCGCTGCGTGCGATGAGCGGCCTCGTGAAGGTGTCGTTCATCAACCAGGCTGATGGTGGCCTGCTCGCGGCCACCGCCGGTGGGCTGGCCATCGCGCTCAGCACACCCGCGCCGCATTTCACCATGGCGCAAGGCTCGGCCACGCAGCAGACCTATTATCCCGGTGGCGGCATTCCGCCGATCATGCTGAACGGTGCCGATGTGACGGGGCAACTGACCGGAGGCGCCATCGGTGCCGGCATCGAGCTGCGCGACACGACGTTGCCGGGCTACCTGTCGCAGCTCGATGAGTTCTCCCATAGCCTGAGCCAGCGATTTTCGGCACAGGGGCTGCAACTCTTTAACGCGCCCAGCGGTGGCGCATCTGCCATGAATCCGACCCCGGTGCAGAGCGGCTATATCGGCTATTCGACCGTGATCGCCGTCGATCCGTCGGTTCTGGCCAATCCGGCGGCCGTGCGGGACGGCAATTTATCCATCACCGGCAGTGCCTTCGGCGCCTCCGCCTTCACGCCCAACCCTGCCGGCGGGCCGGCCAGTTTCGGTGGCATGATTTCGCGGGTGCTCAGCTACAGCTTTGGATCCTTGGTGCAGGCCGGCGTCTCGCAGGTAATGGCCAACGTGGCCGGGCTTGGTCCGAAGGGAAATCTCGTGGCACCCTTCACCGCACCGCAGACCTTGGCCGGCTTTGCCACCGTTGTCGTGGCCGCCCAATCGTCAGACGTGGGCCAGGTGGAAACGAAACTGGGCACCGAGAATGCGGTGCAAACCGCTCTCACCGCACGAGTCACGTCCAGTAGCGGTGTCAGCACCGATGCCGAGCTTGCCAGGATGGTGGGGCTGCAAAATGCCTACGGAGCCAACGCACGCATCATCTCCACCGCCCAGGCCATGTGGACGCAGTTGCTGAACGCCGTGCCGTGAAGGAGATAGGGCAATGAGCGTGGTAGGGTCTTACGGATCGGCGGCTGGACTGTCCGGGCCGTTGAGCCGGTTGGTGGACGACAGTGCATCGATCAAGAACAGGCTGGATCGTATCACCCAGCAGGTCGCCACGGGTTTGGTGTCGCAGACCTATGGTGGGCTTGGCAGCAGAGCTCAGCTCTCGCTCGATCTTCGGCCGCAGCTTGCGCGCGTGGATGTCTTCGGTCAAAACATCACCAGCGCCGCTACACGCACCGATGTCTCTAGCCAGGTACTGGACCAGATGCAGCAGATTGCCAGTACGTTCTTCAGCGGAACGATTGGCATGACCGGCCAGACGTCGCAGGAGATCGACACGATGGCGAGCCAGGCTTCCGCTGCCTTGTCCCAGGTGCGGGGGCTGATGAACACCAAAATTGGCGACACGTATCTGTTCGCTGGTCAGGACAGTGCGAATGAGCCGCTGCCGGCCACTCATTTTGATGCGTTCGTGCAGTCCATCAAAACGGCGGCCGGGGGGCTCGCGGCGACGGGTGGCGCTGCCACAGCGGCCGCCACACTGGCCGCCGCCATTGCCACGTCGCCGTTCTCGGCCTCCCTCGGATCAAGCCGCCAATCGGTTTTGGTGGGTTTCGGGGTTTCGGCGTCCGTTGGGATCGTGGCGGGGCAGGACACATTCGTATCGCAAACCGGGGCCAACACCACAGGCTCCTACGTCCGCGATCTGATCCGCTCGCTTGCGACGATTGCTTCGCTGAATTCCGGACAGACATCGCTCGGCGCGTCGTTCACCGCGTTGGTGGACAATACCCGCACGAGCCTCGGACAGCAGATTGCCGTCATCAACAACGAGAGTGCTGGACTTGGCGAGAGCAAGCAGTTGCTCGGCATGAATCAAACGGCACTGACCGATACGCAGCAGGCACTGACCTTGCAGATATCGGATGTGGAGAATGTCGATGCTGCCGCCACGGCAGCGTCGCTGTCTGAAGCGCAGACCCAGCTGCAGATCAGTTACAAACTAATTTCTTCAATGCAAAACCTATCGCTTGTTCATTTTCTGTGAATTCAGTGTAACGCTATCGTTCACTATTTGTTCAGTTTATTCATGTAGGGTCTCGATGTGCTCACCAAAACGGTGTGCCAGGGCAGGATAGTGTGATGACAAATCTGGTGCTTGAGCTTCGCCAGGGCGAATTCATGGTCGTCAACGGCGCGCCCATCCGCTTTCGCACGAAGGCGCGGATCGAATTAGCGGGCCATGCCCGATTTCTATTCGGCAAGCAGATCATGGGTCCAGACGAGGCGGACAGCCCGGCACGCCGGATCTATTTTGCCCTGCAGACATCCTATATCGGCGCAGACGATGAGCGGCCGGGCGGCCTGGCATCGGCTGGGGCTTTGATCAACGAATTCCGATCCACCACCACGTCAGAATTGGCGCGTGAGATTCTCGACCGCGCCTGGCAGGCCGCACAGGCCGATGATTGCTACAAGGCGCTCAAACTCATCCGCCGCATCATGCGACATGAGGACGCCGTGCTCGGCCGAGCCAATGAGGCTGACGGAACTGTGTGATCGCTCGGACGCGGTGATCCCTGTGGACGGCCGCGTGGCAGCTATGCTCATGCAAACAGCGAGAGCACGGCGGTGCCGCCCGACGATTGCGGGAGTAGGGCGCCCAGAATATTCTCGGCGGAGCCGCTGCCCTGAAGGATGGACAAGGCGCCGGTGGTGTCGGCTACGCTGGCATTCGCCGTGCTGGTCACTGCCAGATAGCGGCTGACAAACTTGTCGACATATCCTGAATACTGAAAATTCTTCATCTTCACCTGTTTTGTCAGCAGCTTGACTTGAAAGCTATAATCGAGCGTTCCGAATTGATCCGGCATGTTCGTGGCTGCCTGTGCCACCTTAAGCAGCCTTGGGTCAGACATCAGTTGGGTAATGGTGGTCAGCGATTGGATGCTGCGTTTAAAATACAGAGCGTCGCTCATGCCTGGGGATTGCGCGTCCTGGGCCGCCTCAAAATTCTGGGTTCCGATGGCCTTTACCACAGCATCCACGTTGGCCTGGTTCGCGAAGGGTTGCGATTTGAACTGGCCCATGGCGTTGGCGAAGCGCAGATAGGCGGGATTGGCCAGTTTTTGGGCGACCGAGGTCTTACTGGTTGGGTCCTCTGTTATCAGCTTTCGAAGCAGCGCCTTCTGCTGCAGGTTGGCTTTCATGCCGAAGGCACCGAGCACGATGGACAGCGAGCGATAATCCTTCAGCAACGCATCGGGTGTCGTCAGCGTCGGCGCTTGTTTCGTGAAATAGGCGATGTCGGTCCTTGTCTGTGGATCGGTTTTATCAAAAGCGGCAATCCTGGCGCTTTCGTTGGCGCTGACCGATCGATAGATCGGGAGCGATGATATGCTGGAAACGGACATAAGACGTCCCTTTTGTTGGAGGCTGATGATGTCGGCCAAGACAAAATCTTGTCCTGAAAATTTATCCTTGATCTGTAAATCTTTGATTAATCAGTCTGGGGCAGTATGCGTCTGCCACGCAAAAATAGTGTGGTTGTTTTCCCGAAGACCAAAGCGGTCATCAAAAAAGGAACTTCCGCATGTTTTCCGTCAATACCAATCTCGGCGCCATGGCTGCTCTGCAAGCGCTCAACGCCACCCAGATGGCGCTGAAGGAGACCCAGAACGAAATCTCGACTGGCAAGAAGATTTCGTCTGGTTCCGACAACCCGGCGGTCTATTCGATCTCGCAGACGATGCAGGCCAATGTGGCCGGCCTCTCGGCGGTGTCGGATAGCCTTAACTTTGGCGCGTCGGTGGTCAACACCGCACAATCCGCTACGTCCAACATCGCCACCGTGCTGACCCAGCTCAAGACCACGATCACGCAGGGTCAGCAAACGGGCATGGATGCCACGACGCTGAACAACTCGATCAAGCAGATGCTGTCCAACATCGACAAGTTTGCGCAGAGTGCCACGTTCAACGGCGTGAACCTTACGGCCTCCGGCACGTCTGGCGTCGGTGC
>JAYTHH010000072.1:0-1920 GCA_043732745.1 Rhodospirillales bacterium | reverse complement strand
CGACTCACCGCTCGCTTTGGCATCGGCTGGTAGATATGCCAAAATATCGCGGAGATAGATTCCCTGCTGCTGGTTGAGCCTCTGCAAGAAGCGGGAGGTCACGTGGCTCTCCGGGACGATGCCGGTGGCACTGCCTAAAATATTGAGAGCCCAGCCTGCGGATCGCACCTGACTGTTGAGCCCGGCAATCGCATCGTAAATCGTATCGGGTGCTTTGGTGGTGCGGCCGAAACCGCCCTTGGCGACCGGGCTTTTCGGCCGGTTGGAATACACGTTGTCGATGCCCTGGTGCACAAGATTGGTGGCGAGGTCGATCGTGGCCTCGAGATGGTACCGCTCCCCTTCCAGGAGATACGTAAAATAGCTGTAATTCACGGCGTGGGATGCATCTCCAGTACCGGTGCTCCAGACGCCGTCACCGCCGGACGGGTAAGCATAGCCGTCTCTGCCTTGTGGTGTGGAGCGCCCATCGGTGTAGGCATGCACCGGTTGGGGCATTCCATCGGCGGTGAAGTCGTAAGAGGGCGCGGTGCCGCGGCTGAGGCCCATGATCATGCTGACGGGCGTGTTAGCGATATCGGCAACGGCGTCGCCCGGGCGCTTGCGGGTTCTGTTCGAGCGGTAGTGCAGGAAAACATGCAGGCCGACATGGGCGTTGATGCGGGCGCAGGCGACATCCTCGGCGGTCTGGCGTAAAAACGCCACGCAATCGGGGTTGGGCAGCACGCCGCGGCCTTCGTAGCCGCCGGTGCCGTCGAGGTTGTAGCGATGGCTCTGGTTGGCACATGGCACATAGGTCGCGGCATCGCCGTTGATGGCGGCGTAGGGCTTGGGTTTGGCGGCGAGGTTGAGCGGCGGGACGAGTCCGCTGGCGATCCAGTAGGCCCTGTTGGGCAGATAGGTGAGCGTGGGGCACGCGCCGCCTACCCAGTGCCTGCGGCCGCGGTTGTTGCCGCCGGCGTTCTGGCAGGTGATCCAGCGGGATTTGTAAGGATGGACCACGGCCTTGTAGCCGCCGATGACGCTGGCGGCGCCTGTCAGCAGCGAATCGACCAGCAATGCGTCGTAGGTGCGCAATGTCTTGTTGGGCACCGACCACCAGTCCTGGGCCGGCTCGGCGGCAATCTCGATGGCGTAAAGGCTGCCATCCGGGTTCTTCCAGATATCGGCGTGCCAATTCACCTTCAAATGTGGATCAGGCATCTGGCTGCCGACGTCGCTGGCCATGCCCCAACCTGTCCAGCCATCGCAGACGCCGCCGGCATGGTGCATCTCGACGCGGGTGGGCACCGACATATGGGCGGCGAAATCGGCCGCAGCCACGCCGGAGCCGACGGTGGTGAAGGCTTTGCCGTCGTCGGTCTGTTTGAGATTTGGAAAGCCGATGGCGAAGCGGTGGCGGCTGGTGATGTCCGAAAGCGTGGAGGTTGCGGTGTTGTCGAACGTGCCACCTGCGATGCGGACAAGATCGTAGATCCGCGCCTCCGACGCGGCGAAGGCAGTGTCGCGCAGGTGCATGACGGCGAACTTCAGCGAGCCGTCGGACCAGGTGGCGCGCTGGTCGAACTGGGCGACGATGGGGGCGCCTTTCCTTCGGACCTCGACGCTGCTGCCGGCGGGGATGTTGCCCTTTTTGAAAACCACGCCCTGGCGGGCGAAGCCGGCGCTGGTGGCCTTGGCTTGCCAGTTGGTCAACCCAAAGCTGTGCACCACGGACGTCGCGTCGGCTGCTTGCGCGATACCTCCTGACATCACGCCGTAGGCCGCGACTGATCCGGCCAGGAACGCGCGGCGACCGGGCCTGCGCGGGGAGGGATACGGTTTAAATGTCATGACGATCTCCGAGTCCGCGATGATGCGGACAATGGTTGCGGCCGGGGTCAACGTTGCTAGCGGCCAGACGGTTCAATGCAGCTTGAC
>JAYTHH010000071.1:0-19009 GCA_043732745.1 Rhodospirillales bacterium | reverse complement strand
ATTGCATGAAGGCAGGATTTGGCAACTTTCCCGTCATTGACCGGATCGGCACCGGGTTGGTCATTCCCTATCGGCCGATTTTGGCAGCGGATGAGGTGCGCCATATCGGCGAGGCTGTGGCGATGGTGATTGCCGAGACGCAGGCACAGGCGCTGGATGCCGCGGAGGCGGTGTTGGTGGACTATGAAGGTCTGGACGCCATCATCGGCATCACCACAGCACTTGGCCAAGGTGCTGCGCTCGTGCATCCGGCGGCATTGGGCAACGTGGCGCTGCACCACCAGAACGGCGATGCCGATGCGGTGGCACGCGCGCTGGATGGTGCGGCCCTCGTGATCGAATCTGACATCGAGATGCCGCGCCTGGCGCCCGTGACGCTGGAGCCGCGCGCTGCGGTGGCGTCATGGAACGATGCCGAGGGGCGCTACGAACTTCGTGCACCGCATCAGGGCGTGAACGAAATCCGCCGCGATCTCGCTGCGGTGTTCAAACTGCCGCCAGATCGGTTTCATGTGCTGGGTGGCGACGTGGGCGGCGGCTTCGGGCCGCGCAACATCGCCTATCCGGAATATGCGGCGCTGCTGATGGGCGCACGTTTGGTTGGCAAGCCTGTTGCGTGGCACGGCAGCCGAACCGAATCGTTCCTTACGGATATTCAGGGTCGCGGCGTGCGCGTGTCCGGCCGACTGGCGTTGGACGCCACACATCGCTTCACCGCGCTTTCGATGCAGTACGATGCCGACATGGGCGCCTATATCTCGCCGGTGGCGGCGTTTGCGGCGATTCATAATCCGCTGCAATCCGTGGTGGGGTGCTATGCCATTGCGCACACGCACGCGTCATTTCGGCTGCTGCACACACACACTGTGCCGACCGGACCCTATCGCGGCGCGGGGCGGCCGGAGATGGCTTTGCTGATCGAGCGGCTGGTCGATATCGCGGCACGCAGGCTGGGGGTCGATCCGTTCGAGCTGCGTGCCCGCAACGCCATTCCCGCCGATGCTTTTCCGTACTTGCTGCCCAGCGGCGCCCGCTACGACAGCGGCGATTTTCTTGAGCTCATGCGGGTGGCCCGCACGCGATCGGCGTGGGACGGGTTTGCGGGGCGCCAGAAGGCAGCGGCCGAGCGTGGCATCGCATTGGGGCGCGGCATGGCGTTGTTCGTTGAGGTTTCCGGCGGCGGCGGTGCACCCGATGAAGCAGCACTCACGCTGTCGGCCATTGATGGCTCCGCCTGCCTTCGCATCGAAACCGTTACTGCCAGCACTGGCCAGTCCCATGCGCGCACCTTTGCCAATATCGCAACGCCCAGGCTCGGACTTGCAGAAATCGATGTGACGTTGGTGGCGAGCGATCCTGACACGCGGCTTTCGGGCGCCGGCTCCTACGCCTCGCGCAGCACGATCGCCGCCGGAAGTGCGGTGGCGCAGGCGGCCGACGAAATCGCCCGGCGGGTGCGCGGGCTTGCGTCCTTGCGGGCCAATTGTGGCGCGGACGAGCTCAGCCTTGTCGATGGCCATGTCGAACACGCCGATGGCAGCGTTATTTGCTCGATCGCATCGCTGCTGTCCGAGCCGATTGCGACCATTGGCAAGGTGGCACCCACCAACGCGTTCGCCTCTGGCTGCCATGTGGCCGAGATCGAGGTGGATCGCGCAACCGGGGTCGTGGCACTGACCCGCTATGTCGCTGTCGATGATGCCGGCGTGATTATCGATCACCAGGCGGCAGATGCGCAGATCCATGGCGGCATCGCCCAGGGCGTGGGCGAGGTGCTCGGCGAGGATTCGGTGTCGGATGAAAGTGGCCAGATGATCGCCGCCAGCCTGATGGATTACGCCCTCCCACGCGCCAGCGATCTGCCATCCTATGAAGTGATCGACTGCAACGTGCCCTCTCCGTTCAACCCGCTTGGCGTCAAGGGGATCGGCGAGGCCGGCACCACGGGCGCACTGTGCGCGGTGACATCGGCGGTGTTCGATGCTTTGGGTGGACGCAACCTTCCGGCCATGCCGTTCACGGCGGAGCGCGTCTGGGCGGCCCTGGCGGTGGAGTAGCCGCCAGGGCTTTGCGTTTCAGATCCCGAAAAGACGCTTGCTGTTACCGCCTGCGATCGCGGCGACCACGCTTTCGTCGAGGCCTTCGACGGAGCGCAGATGCTCTATCGGATCGAGCTCGGCCATGTCGTAGGGATAATCGGTGCCCATCAAAAGCTGGCTGGCGCCGAAGGTGCGAATAAGGCTGTCGAGCTGTGGTGTGCCGAACACCACGGTGTCGAAGAACACCCGTTTCAGATAGGTGGTCGGCGCATGCGGCAGATCGCCGTGGCAATCGGTGCGGGCGCCCCAGGCGTGGTCGATGCGGGCGGAGTAGCCGGCAAGATAGCCACCGCCGTGGACAGCGATCAGCTTGAGGTTCGGATGCCGCTCCAGCACGCCGTCGAAAATCAGATAATGCAGCGCCAACGTGGTTTCCAGCGGATTGCCGATGATGTTGCTGAAGTAGAAGCGTTCCAGCCGCTTGCCTTCGGTGAAGCCGAGCGGATGCATCAGCACCACAGCGCCCAGCCGTTCGGCGGCGGCCCAGAACGGCGCGAACGAGGGATCGCTCAGTTCGACGCCGTTGACGTTGGTGAGGATCTGCACGCCCTTGAAGCCGAGCGGGCCCATGCAGCGTTCGAGCTCGGACACCGCTTCGGCCGGGGACTGCATTGGGACCGTGCCGAGGGCCACGAAGCGATCGGGGTGGTGGCTGACCCATTCGGCGATGCCGTCGTTCACCATCGTGGCGGCCTTCACCACGATTTCTGGCGCCACCGTGGTGTAGCATTGCTGCGGGGCGGACATGACAACCTGCATGTCCAGGCCTGCAAGATCCAGATCGGCGATGCGGAGTTTGTAATCCGTCATGTTGGGCGCGCGGTCGCTGTCCTGCTTGCGGTTCAGCATGCGGGTCGCCTGCGTGGAGTGACGGGCCATCGGGATGGTTGAGATATCCAGATGCGGTGCGACGAAGGCATCGGCCTGGGGGATGTAGATATGGCTGTGCATGTCGATAGTGATCGATTTTGGCCGGGTCTCACGGCCTGGTTTTCCGTGCGCCCGCGCAGCGGTGGGGCCGTAGTTGTTGGTCTCTTGCATGCGAACGATCCTTGTCTGTAAGTATTAGCGATCATGCTTATGGGTTTAGGTTAAGCAACCCAAACTCATTATGATCTTGCTTAGAAAACGCCGAGATGGCGGTCCACGGCAGTGTGGTCGGCGGCCATGGCGGCGGCGGTGCCGGTGAACACCACGCGGCCGGTGTTGATGATGGCGACGTCGTCGGCCAGTTGCAGCGCCAGGCCGAGATTCTGTTCGACCAGCACGATGGACAGGCCTTCCACGCGCAGCCTTGCGATGATGCGGCCGACCTCGGCCACGATCTGTGGGGCGAGGCCTTCGGAGGGTTCGTCCATGAGCAGCACACGGGGGTTGCCCATCAGGGCGCGGCCGATGGCGAGCATTTGTTGTTCGCCGCCGGACAGGGAGCCTGCGGCCTGGCTGCGGCGTTCGCGTAGGCGGGGGAAGGTGTCGAACACGCGATCCATGTGCCATTTGCCGCGGCCACGTTGGGCCACGACAAGGTTTTCGCGCACGGAGAGCGTGGGGAAGACGCGGCGTCCCTGGGGGACGAGAGCCACGCCGCGCGCGACGATGGCTTCGGGCGAAAGGCCTGATACGGTCTTGCCAAAGACTGAGACGCGGCCGGCGCGGGGGCGGAGCCAGCCCATAACGGTGCTGAGGCAGGTGGTCTTGCCGGCGCCGTTGCGGCCGAGCAGGGCAAGCAGCGCACCTTCGCGCAGATTCAGCGACACACCATGCAGGACGTGGCTGTCACCGTAGAGGGAATCAACGGATTCCAGGGTGAGCGCGTCAACCGCCAAGATAGACCTCCCTGGTGCGGGGATCGGCGATCACCTCGGCGCGGGTGCCTTCGAGCACGACCTGGCCGAAGTTGAGCAGGGTGATGCGATCGGCGAAGGCCAAGGCCACGTCCATGTCGTGCTCGATGAGGATGATGGTGACGTGGCGCGGGATCTGTTCGAGCAGAACGCGGACCGTTTCGCGTTCTTCGGCGGACAGTCCTGCCAAGGGCTCGTCCAGCAGGAGGACGCGCGGCTTTTGAGCCAGCGCCATTGCCAGTTCCAGCCTGCGTCTTTCTCCATAGGATGTCTCCGACACACGCCGATGCGCGGCGGCTCCGAGGCCCACGCTGATCAGCGCCTGCTCGGCGCGCTCCAGCATGTTCCGTCGCTGCGTCAACGCGCCCCAGGCCGACCAGCCGCCGCCCTCAGAGCCCAGCAATGCCACAGCGACGTTGTGCAGGAAGGTGTCGCGCGGGAACAAGGTCAGCACCTGGTACGTGCGTCCGAGGCCCATGCGCACCCGCTTGCGGGTGGGAAGCCGGGTGATGTTTTCACCAAACAATTCAATGCTGCCGGAATCAGCCAGAAAATCACCGGCGATCTGGTTGAACAACGTGGTTTTGCCGGCGCCGTTCGGCCCAATCAGAAGGCGGCGCTCGCCGGGCATGACCGTCAGCGACACATCGCGCGTGGCCGAGACGCCACCGAAGCGTTTGGCGAGACCCTTTAACTGCAAAGCGGGGATCGTCATGCCCGCTTGCCCCTGAGCCACGCGCCGACGCCGGGCACCAGCCCGCGCGGCATGACCGAGACGACGATGATGAAGGTGAGGCCGAGCAGCGTGTACCAACGGTCCACGTAGGAACTCACGATGGTTTTGATGGCTGTGATGATGATGGCGCCCACCACCGGCCCGGCCAAGGTTCCGGCGCCGCCGAGCACGACCATCAGCAATGCCTCGGCCGATTGCGGCAGGGAGAGGGCGGAAGGGCTGACATATTGGTAGTCGTAGCAATACAGCACGCCGGCAACGGACCCCCAGAACCCCGACAGCACGAAGGCGGTCCAGCGGATGCGCCAGACATCGTGGCCAAGCATGCGCATTCGGCGCGGCTGATCGCGGGTGCCGCGCAGGCAGGCGCCGAAGGCGGAGCGGTCGAGCTGCCAGAGGCAGAACAGCGCCACGAACAGAATCAGCGCCACGAAGATGTAGAATGGCAGCGCATCCGTGAGATCGATGCCGAGCAGGCGCGGTCGGCCGGATAGCCTTATGCCGTTGTCGCCGCCAGTGAGGCCAACCCAGCGATAGGCGGCGCCCCACATCACCTGGCCGAGCGCAAGGGTGATCATGAGAAAGCCGAGTCCACTGGCCCGCAAAGCAAGAACACCACATAGCGCAGCGGTAGCGGTGCCTAGGGCCAGCGCGAAGGTGATCGTTGGCAGCGGTGGCCAGCCGGCCTGCATCGTCATCACGGCCACGGCGTAGGCGGGCACGCCGAGATAGACAGCGTGGCCGAGGGATGTCATGCCGCCATGGCCGATCAGGATGTTCAGGCTGAGCGCCATGATGGCGAAGATGAGCGCGTGGGTTGCGATGCCGAGATAGAAGGCGCTTGGCAGGAGCATGGGCACCGCGGCCAATGCTCCCATCACCAGCACCCAGGCGCCAAGTTGGCGTGCGGTCATCGCAGCACTCGCCCGAACAATCCGGTGGGTTTGATCACCAGCACCACGACCATCGGCAGGAACAGCACCACATAGGCGAAATCCGGAAACAAGGCAGAGCCGAAATTGTAGATGGCACCTACGATGAAGCTGCCTACCAGCGCGCCCGGCAGACTGCCGACGCCGCCAAGGATCACCACCACCAGAGCCAGTGGCAGCATGTCCGCATCCAGGCCGGGATAGGCCGAAAGGATCGGGCCACCGATCACGCCGCCGACGCCTGCCAGAAACGCGCCGAGAAAGAACACCGCTGAAAACAGGCGCGAGACGGGAATACCCACGCTGCGGGCCATTTCACGATCGTCCACCCCGGCGCGGATCATGGCGCCGAGGCGGGTGCGTTCCAGGAGGAGCCACAGGAGCAGGGCTGACGCCAGTGCGAAACCCAGCACCACCAGCCGATAGCCGGGGAAGGCGAAGCCGGCGATGAAGACCGGGGGGCGAAGCGAGCGTGGGGCGCTAAGCGGCATTGGGTCGCCGCCCCATGTCAGAAGGCACAGGTCGGCGATGATGAAGGCCACGCCAAGGGTTACGAGGACCTGGCCCTGTTCGTTGCCGGCGAGACGACGGAGGAGGACGGCTTCTAGGACTACGCCGATGAGGCCCACGCCTATGCCGCTGGCCAGGGCAGCCAGCCAGAAATTCATCTGGCTGGCGAGTAGAGAAGCGCCGAAATAGGCGCCCAGCATGAACAGGGCGCCATGCGCCAGGTTGGGAATTCGCAGCAATCCGAAGATCAGCGAAAACCCGGCCGAGAGCAGGAAGAGCAACCCGCCCATGGCCAGGCTGTTGAGGCTCTGGACGATCCAGAATTGCACGCTCAGATGTCTCGCAGATCAGTTCTCAAGATTCTTGGCTGGGGGATAGTCTCGCGAGTAGACCAGCTTGGAGAGGAACTCGGCCTCCGGGTAGGTCCAGAACTGGCTGACATCCGGGTAGGTTTTGATGACGGTGTTGACGTTCTTGCCGCCTTTTCTCTCGACCTTGCGGATGTAGATGTTGCCGATGGCGTTGCCCTTGTCGTCGAATTTAAAGGGGCCGCGCACGCTGTCGGTGACGACGCTGGTGCGCATCGCCTTCATCAGCTCTTCGCGGTCTTCGAACTTGCCGCCCAGCGCCTTCATGCCGGCTTCGAGAACGGCGCCTGCAACCGCGGGGCCTGCCGCGTAGTAGCCGGGGTCGATCTTGTAGTCGCGCTGCATACCAGCGACGAATTCCTTGTTGGCGGCATTGTCGTAGGCGGCGGAATACCAATTGGCCGAGATGATGCCCACGGCGTCCTCGCCGGTCTGTTGCAGGATGGCTTCGTCCATTGCCGTCATACCGCCGATCAGCGGGATTTTGCCGCCCAGGCCGTATTCGAAGAAGGCTTTGGTGAAGCGGAAGCCGTTGGAGCCGGCGAAGGACATGAAGACGGCGTCGACGTTGTTCTTGATCTGCGACACGTAGGTGCCGTAGTCGGGTGCGTTCAGGGGTGGCCAGAGCTTTTGGACGATTTTGCCGCCGTTGTCCTCAAACACGCGCAGGAAGGCGGCGTTCTGTTCGTGGCCGTAGGCGAAGTCGTCGCCGATGACGGTCATGCGTTTGTATTTGAGTTCGGTGGCCGCGTAGTAGGCGATGACGTGGGCGCATTGGCCGGCCGATGCGGTGGCGCGGGCGTACCAGGGGCTGGCGTTGCGCTGGGTGATGTCATCCGCCGCGGCCACGCCCAGGGTGGGCATCTTCTGCTGCTGGGTGTAGTCGGCGATCGCCAGGGCTTCGAACGCCGCCAATGGGCCGATGAGGACGTGGACCTTGTCGCGCTCGACGAGTTCCTGCGTTTTGGTGCGGGTAGTGGCGGGGGAGCCGGCGGTGTCGGCCACGATGAGTTGCACGTCTCGGCCGGCGAGCTTGTTGCCGCGCTGCTTCAGGAACAGGTTCATGCCCTGCTCCATCTGGATGCCGCCGGCGGCGAGCGGGCCGGTTTTGACGGTGAGGAAGCCGATGCGGATCGGTTGGTCCGCGCGGGCGATGTTTCCCGTGAGGGCCAGCGAGGCGGCACCGAGGCCGGATTGGATCAGCAATCTACGCGACAAGGCCATTGATCGTTCTCCCCAGACGTCACCCGGTCTTTTGCCGGTTGTTATCAGACGATAGCACTAGTTCGGTGCCACGTGGCAACGCGGTTTGTTTCAGGCGGCGACCGAATGTTGCACGGGCATGGCGGTGATCTTCGGCAGCACCTGTTCGGCCAGCAGGACCATCGAGCGGCGGGCGAGGTCGCGGTTTGCCCAATCGTGGCCGGCGTAGAGCAGAGTGCCGAATTGTCCGACGTCGTCGCGGAATGCGGCGAGCTTGTCGGCCACCTGACTCGGCGTGCCGTAGATTACCAAGTCTTCAAGGACACCTTCGACGGTGACGCTGTCGTCTGATGCGGCGCGATCCTTCTTGAACAGTTCGGCGCGTTTGGCCTTTTTCATCTTCTGGACGAGCTGGCTGAAATAGAAGCGATAGGGACTGTTTGGCCCGGTTGCGTAATCGCGGGCAGTGGCTTCGTCGTCGGCCACGAAAATGCTTTTGGCCACGCGCCAGTTTGCGGGGTCGGCTTGGCGGCCGCCCTGCTTGCAGCCCTGCGCATACATGGGCCAGTGGGTGGCGACCCATTGGGGCATGAGGAAGTTGGCGGAAATCGGTTCCCACCCGCGGGCGGCGGCTTCGACGATGCCCTTGGAATAGGGGGCGACGACGGTGCAGACGATGGGTGGGTGTGGGCGTTGCAGGGGCTTGGGGAGGACGCCCTGACCAATTTCGGGAATCATGGTGCGTTCGGTGGTGATCTTCCAGTATTTGCCGACAATGTTGTAGGGGGGCTCGGAGCGCCAGATTTCCAGAACCTGGTCGATGCATTCGACGAACATTTCGAGGCGGTTCTGGTCAAAGGTGCCGAACGCCTCGGCATCGGACGGCAGGCCGCCGGGGGAGATGCCGAAGTTGAATTTGCCGTCCAGCAGGTGGTCGAGCATGGCGATTTCGGCGGCGATGCGGGCGGGGTGAGAGTTGGGCATGTTCACTGTGCCGGTGCCGAGGCGCATCTGCTTGATGTGGCCAACGAGGGTGGCGAGGAACAGGGCGCAGGATGTGATGTTTTCGGCTTTGTCCGTGGCGTGCTCACCGCAATAGGCCTCGGTAAAGCCGAGTTCGTCGGCGAGGATGAAGGCTTCGCGGTCCTCGCGAAGGGATTGGCGCCAGTCTTTTTCCAGCGGGTGGATCGGCATGGTGAAGAAGCCAAGATTCATGGCATGTTCCTCCGGCATTTGGTGCATCGATTATAGGCGGTGGAAGGCAACGGCGCACATTATGGATTCTGCTTCCAGGCATCAAAATTCATAATTCGTGGCGTTCACCTTCAATGTTTTCGGAAAAGATGATCGCAGCCGACACTTGCTCTCCGATTGAGGATGGAAGCCTGCCAGGGCAGAACTCAAGATTTTTGCAATGGCATCCGGAATGTAAACCGCGTTTCGGATGCATCCGATGTGGCCTCCATTGCCCCACCATGAGCGCGCGCAATTTCTGAGACGATGTAGAGGCCGAGCCCCAGCCCGTGTTGGTTCGGTATGACATCACCCCGGAAAAAGGGTTGAAATAGTCGCTCCAGCGTGGCGTGGGGAATTGGTTCGCCTCTATTGGCGACAGCCAGCGTAAACATGCCACCCTCAGTCTCAGCGCTGACCTGGATAGGCGCGTTATCGGCTCCGTGTGTCAGCGCATTGCCGAGTAGATTCGATAGCAATTGACCCAGGCGGCCGGCATCGCAATTGACGGGCTCGGTCAGGACAATATCAGCCTCGATGGTTCGGTTGGGGGCACTTGTGCGCAGTTCCGCGATCACCTGGTGGAGCGTTTCCACCAGCGATGCGTCGGCGCTCATGGTTACCGAAATCCCGCCGCCAAGCCGTCCCCGCGCGAAATCCAGGACATCATTGATCATCGATGACATCCGCACGACGCTCTGCTCCATGAGCTGAACCACCGCGGTTGCTCGATCGTTTAGAGGTGTTCTCAGCAGTATTTTCGTGCCGGAATTAATGGATGCCAACGGGTTGCGCAGATCGTGTCCTAATACCGCAATGAACTCCTCGCGCAGCGCAGCGGTTTCCTGCTCGATGACGAGCATTTCCTGTTGGCGGATTGCTTCGGCACTGGCCTCAAGGTTGAGCGCTTGCAATTTTCTTTGGGACTCTTCGGCGACGCCTTTCGCGGCGAGGAGTTCACGCTCATAGCGCCGTCGATCGGTTGCATTAAAAATCGTCAGGCGGGTGAAAATATGTCGGCCATTGGCATCGCGCTTTTCGGCTGCGTTGACCAATGCCGGCAGACGCCCGCCTTGCTGGGTTACGAAGTCGAGAGCCACCTCGTTGAAAACGCCTTTAATGCGCAGCAGCGGGGCAAAATGGGTTTCGAAAAATATACGCCCTGCAATATTCAGCAAATTGTGGAGCTGCTTGCCGACCAGCTCCTCGGGAGGAAAACCAAGCCAAGCTGAGAATGTCAGATTGACCTTGAAGATGCGGCCATTGGGCTCGATCGATAGATAGCCGCAGGGGGCATTCTCATAGAGGTCCTCAAGATCCTCAGTTGGTGAGGAGTTCTCGATCGGGTCGTTGTCAGACAAAGGACCGGATCGCAGCAATGGTCTCTTCCGGAGCGCTCAGATTAGGGCAATGACCCGTCGCCCGCATCAGCACCAGTTCGCTATCGGGGAGATGTCTGTGGACAAATTCCCCGACCTCTGTCGGCGCGATGATGTCCGCGCTGCATTGGAGAATGAGGCTGCGTGTCGTGACTTTGGGCAGATCGGCACGGTTATCGGAGGTAAACGTTACGCGGGCAAAAGCCTTGGCGATCTCGGGGTCGGTGCGGCAAAAGCTGTTGGCCAGCTCCTCGGCAAGCTCAGGGCGATCGGCATTGCCCATAATCGCGGGCGCCATAGCCGCCGACCAGCCCATGTGGTTATCGCCCAGAAAGTCCAGTAGCTCGTCAATTTGCTGGGCACTGAAGCCGCCGACATAGCCATCATCATCGATGTAGCATGGCGAAGGGCTGATCAGGACCAGGCTTTCAAACATGTCTGGCGCTTTTAGCGATGCCAAGGCGCCAATCATGGCGCTGACGGAATGGCCGACAAAGACCGCGCCTCTCAGTTCAAGTTCGATTCCGATCTCAACGAGGTCATCTGCATATCCGGATAAATTGGCGTATTTGTCCGCGTTATAGGCGGACAAATCAGAGCCGCCCGCCCCTACCTGGTCGAAGAGGACGGTTCGAAAGCTGCTTTCGAACGCGGGGGCCACGAAACGCCACATATGCTGGTCGCAACCGAAGCCATGGGCGAAAATCATTGTCTGCTTGCTTTTGTCGCCCCTGATCTGGACGTTGTTTCGCGTCAGTGCGGTCACAGCCAACTTCCCCTGAAGCCCGGCAGCCTAGCAGCATGGGGAATTGGTGGATAGGAGGACGCAGCCTTAGGACAGGCGTCCATCAACGCATCTGGCTTTTTTGCGGAAATGAAGAATTTCGCAGCATGGGCGGAGGCCGGGCCACCCGCGGCTTGTCCGTCGCTTACTCATCCTATACATGAATGGCTTTCTAGGTATTATTTCTTATTGCTCCCGACCACCTGGCGTGGTGTTCCATGGTGGGTGGACAATCTGGCAACCATTTCTCCGTTTCTGGGCCTTCCGATCGTGCTGCGCGGGTTGCGTGGGGCGTTGGGGGATTGGTGTGGGCGGGGGTTTTTGAGCGCGGTGCTGACCCTGCTGGTGTATCGGCGGGTTGCTGAAATTTGCGGAAAGATGGAGCGGTTGGCGGTGCGGTTTGCGGCCGGGCGGGTTTGGCGGATTGTCGGTAGGACTGAAGCGCAGAGCGGGGCTCAGCTGGGTGTTGGCGGTGCGGGCTCTGCCGGGGTTCGGGGCGCGCGGGTTTGCGGAGAGCGGGTTTGGCCAGCGCGGTTTGCCTGGCTGGTGCGGATGGCCGGTTATCGCGCGGCTGGGTTTGGGGAGCAGCTTCGGGTTGTTCTGGAGCGCGAGGAGATGGTGGAATTTTTCGCGGCGGTGCCGCAGGCAAGGCGGATTTTGCGCCCGGTTTGTCGGATGCTGGGGTTGGAGACGACTTTGTTGCGGCCGCGTGCGGTTGTTTTGGTGGTGGCGCCGGTTGCGGATTTGGGCGACCCCGTGGAGACGGTTGCGACCGTGGGCCGACGGGTTCGGGGGCGGCTTGCGCCGGTTGATTTCGGGCGGATTCCGCTGCCTCGGGGCGTGCTTGCGGCGGCGCGGCGGCAGGGATTTGGAAAGCGGTTTTAGGGCGCTGGGGAAAGGTATGAGTCTTTCGTTCCGGTTCCGCAAGTAAATAGGTGGCGTGCCAAAGTGCACTCCACCCCACGGATTTGGGGGTCAGGCTCCGGTTTGGGGGGTGAAGCCGGCAGCCTGGATGCCGGCGAGGATGCAGGCTTCGTCCATGTCTGAGGTGTCTCCGGAAACGCCGACGGCTCCCAGGACGGCGCCGTCGTGGGATTTTATGAGGACGCCGCCAGGGACTGGGATGACGCGGCCGCCGCTGGCGGTGGCAAGGGCGCCGATGAAGGCGGGGTTGGCCTGGGCTCGGGTGGCCAGTTCGCGAGATCCAAAACCCATTCCCAGGGCGCCCCAGGCTTTGCCGAAGGCGATGTCGAACCTAAGGATTCCGGAATTGTCCTCGCGCTGGAAGGTGACGAGATGACCGCCGGCGTCCAGCACTGCCACGGTGAGCGGGGCGAGGTTGAGTTCGCGGCCTTTAAGGATGGCGGCCTGGGCGATGAGGTTAGCTAAATCAAGCGTGAGACGGGTGGGTTTGGTGGGGGCGTCAGCTTTGGTGGCCCAGATAGTGGGGACCCAGCTTGTGTCTTTTTCGCCATTGCCGGCGCGGGCGGCGCGGTCGTAGACGGCGAGCGTGCTGGCGGCCACCGGGAGGTCGAAGCCTCTGCTGCGGGCTTCGTCCAGCATGGTGCGCAGGTCTTTGACCATGCCGTCGAGATTAAAAGTGGCCGGGCCGCCGTCGCCGCCGGCCAAGGCTGCGGCCACCGCTTCGCCGCGGTTTTGAAGACCACGGGCGGCGCCGGAAGTGTCGTTAAAGAGTTCTACAAGTTTGGTGGTGTCGAGGCCGAGATGGCGGATGAGGGCGTTGGCTTCGCCGAATGCCTGCCAGAAGACGCCGAGGGGGAGGTTGATGGCGAGCTTCATGGAGGCGCCGGCACCGGCGGGGCCGATATGCTCGACGCGGCGGCAGAGCTGGTCGAGTACCGGTTTGGCGCGGGCAAACGCTTCGTCGGTGCCACCGGCGAGGCCCAGGAGCTTGCCCTGGCGCGCGGGGCCTGTGGTGCCGCCGACGGGGCATTCGAGGAAGAGACCGCCGCGCATCGCCACCGCTTCAGACAGCGACTGCTCCACTTCCGGCCGCACGGTGCTCATTTCGATCACCAGCTTGCCGGATAGCGGCGCCGTGAGGATACCGTCGGCACCGCGGAAGACGGCATCGAGCGCGGCGGCGTCAAACATGATGACGACGACGACGTCCGCGGCGGCGACCAGCGCCAGCGGCGTGGCGGCAAGCTTGGCGCCGGCGGCGACCAGCGGTTCGGCCTTGGCGGCGGTGCGGTTCCATACCGTCACCTCGTGCCCGCATTCGATCAGGCGCAATGCCATGGCCGAGCCCATCCGACCCAGTCCAACCATTCCGATGCGCATCTGACATTCCCTTGTTTGTTGTCGCTTGCGCCATCCGTATCATACGACATCAAATGATAAAAACAGGGGGCGGCAATGGCCGGCAGTATCGGGATCGTGGGTTTGGGGATCATGGGCGGCGCCATGGCGCGCAACCTGCTGGCGGCGGGTTGGACGGTATTCGGCTACGACACCGATGCTGCCAAGGTGGCCGATCTGGTGGCGTTTGGGCTGGTGGCGTGTGAGAGCGTGGCTGACCTGGCTCTGCGCGCGCCTGTTGTTATGACGTCCCTGCCCTCGCCCAAGGCTGTGCTGGCGACGGCCCAGGCCATCGCGATGTCAGGGGCCCCGTCTCGCGTGGTGATGGAGGCCAGCACCCTGGCACTTGAGGACAAGATGGCGTTTTCAGCCACGCTTGTGCAAGCCGGACATGTGCCGCTGGATTGCCCAATCAGCGGCACCGGCGCGCAGGCGACGGCCCGCGATCTGGTGATTTTCGCGAGTGGCGACAACGATGCGATCGAGGCACTGCGGCCTTGCTACGCGGCGTTCACCAAGGCGGTGCACAATGTCGGAGCGTTCGGCAACGGCACCAAAATGAAGTTCGTGGCCAATCTGCTGGTCGCCATCCACAACGTGGCGTCGGCCGAGGCGATGGTGCTGGGGATGAAGGCGGGGTTGGACCCGGCGCAAATCGCAGCGTTGATTCCTGGAGGCGCCGGGGGGTCGCGCATCTTCGAATTGCGAGCGCCGATGATGGCGCGGGAGGCGTATCTGCCGGCCACGATGAAGATCGACATCTGGCAGAAAGATATGGACGTGATCGGGCGGTATGCGACCTCGCTCGGTGTGCCGACGCCGACGTTCAGCGCGACGATCCCGATCTATGCCGCGGCGCAGGCGCAGGGGCATGGAGCTGATGATACCGCGGCGGTTTGTGCGGTGTTGGAGCGGATGGCGGCGCATACGCGGCGGTAGGTTGCGGTAGATCTTGCAATCAGCCAGCCCCCATGTTTCTTCTTGTAACTCCTGGGTTTCTTCGTCGCCTCGCTCCTCGCAACCACTACGTTGGAGGGCACTATGGTTGTGGGTTCTCAGAGATCTCTTGGATTGACGCCGGCTTCTACCAGGCGCGCCCGGGCGGCGTCCTGGGTGGTGGGGCCGAAGCGGTCGGGGTGGCGGAGGACGAGGGCCTCCGTGGTGAGTTCCGGCATGCCGTGGTCTAGGCGGGCTCGGGTGTCTTCGCTCATTTCGTCCTTCAGCACGATATCGAGCAGGACCTGCGAGACGCCCTCGCGGGCCACCTTCTGGCGGATCGGGCTGAGCCTGGTGCCGATCACCCGTTCGAACGCCTCGGTGCTGCGCAGAAAATCGTATTCCAGGCTGCCTGGGAGTTCCTGCGGTTCCAGGGCCACCAGGCGGGCGAAGGCGGCTTGCTCCAGCACCGCCACGCCGGAGGTTTTGGCCTGGGCCAGCAGCTGGCGCAGTTTCCTGGGGATTTCGCAGGTTTCGATGAAGGCGAGCTGCTTGCTGTAGTCGGTCACGCCAGTGGGATTCCCAGCGATTTCAGGGCGTCGCGCATGCGTTCGCGGCCGCCGATGCCGGCCACGGTGCCGAGCCTGTCGATCACGCGGGAAATCCAGCCGGAGGGGCGGAGGCCTTCCTTCTTTTGAAAGGCGATGAACGTGGCTTCGTAGTCGGCGAGGCCCTTGGTGTCGTGGCTGGCGTCGTAGTGCTCGTGATGCAGGATCATCGATTGCGGCAGGCGTGGCTTCACCGAGGAAGGATACGCCGGGTCGGGCCTGCCCACGCAAAGGCCGAACGCCACCATGCAGTTCGGCGGCAGACCCACTTCAGCGGCCACCGTCTCGGGATAATTGCGCATCGAGCCGATATAGACGGTGCCGAGCCCTATCGATTCAGCGGCGACGGTGGCGTTCTGGGCGGCCAGGGAGGCATCGATCAGCGCCACCATGAAACTCTCGGTGTAGGGCGTGCCCGCCATCGTCAGGCCGTGGGCGGCGCCGATCCGGTCGGCGCGCGAAAGGTCGGCCAGAAACAGCAGGAACAGAGGCGCCCGGGAGATGTGTCCCTGATCGCCGGCCAGCACCGCCAGGCGATCGCGGCGGGCTTGGTCCTGGACCGCCACAACGCTCCAGGTCTGCATGTTGGACGAGGTGGCGGCCGATTGTGCTGCGGCCACGAGCAGTTCGGTGGTCCCTGGGGGTAGTGGGTCGGTGAGGTAGGCGCGCACCGAGCGATGGGTCATCAGGGTTTCAAGCACGGAATTCCATGACGGTGGCGCGACCTGGTCGGCACCGTAGCGCGCGGAGAGCGCGGCCTCGGCCTGTTGCATGTCACTTGGCGGCGGGGACATCGTCATCTGGTCATGTGGCATGGAACCTCCTGCGGAATAATTCTGTGTGGCGCTGGCGAGGCACGATAATTGCTGCAACAGTCGGGGATTACCACCCGCCCAGGAGACCAGGATGCCGAAGTTTCCCGCTGCTGTCCGACACATGGCTTTGTCATCCGCCGTTCTGCTTGGATTGGGAGCGGGCCACGCCCAGGCCGCGACGCCGCGCGATGCGCTGGTGATGGCGTGGAACCTCGACGCGCTGATCACCTTCGATCCAGCGCAGATCGGTGAGGTGAACGGCAACGACATCGTCTCCAACGTGTGCGATTCGCTGGTGAAATTCGACCCCAAGGACGTGTCCAAGATCGTTCCGAGCGCTGCGGAAAGCTGGACCACCTCACCCGACGGGCTGACGCTGACGTTCAAGCTCCGCCCTGACCTGAAATTTCCCAGCGGCCGCACCGCCACCGCCGCCGATGTGGTGTGGTCGATGCAGCGCTTCGTGCTGCTTGGCTTCGGCAACGCTGCCAACCTCACGCAATGGGGTTTCACGAAGGACGCCATCGCCGAGCAGATCAAGGCGGACGGCGATCGAAACGTGGTCATCACGCTGACCAAGCCGTATCCGGTGGATCTTATCCTGTCGGCCGCCTTTGCCAACAACGACGCCTCGATGATCCTGGACAAGCAGATTGGCGAGAAGAACGCCAAGGTTGTCGACGGCAAATCCGACTATGCCAACGCCTTCTTCAAGACCGGGCCGGCCTGCGTGGGGCCGTATCGGGTGACGAAGTGGGACAGCAACGACGTTGTGATTCTGGAGCGCAACGATGGCTACTGGGGGGAGAAACCCAAGACGCGGCGGGTGATCATTCGCCATGTGCCGGAGTCTGGCGCCGAGCGGCTGTTGCTGGAACAGGGCGACATTGACGTGGCGCGGCTGCTGAAGACCGAAGACCTGGCGGCGATGGCTACGAATAACGACATCAATATCATCCAGACTGAAATGCATGGGTTCACCTATCTGGCGTTCAACGGCACCGATCCGATCCTGGGCAACCCCAAGGTGCGCGAGGCTTTCCGGTATCTGGTGGATTATGACGGGCTGGGTCGCACCGTTCTGCAGTACCAGGGCGTGCCTCGCGCGTCGCTGGTGCCGGAGGGCGCGTTTGGTGCGCTGGACAAGAAGGAGGGGCAGCCCTTCTCGCTCGATCTTGCCAAGGCCAAGGCGTTGATCACCGAGGCCGGCTATCCCGATGGCTTCACGAAGAAGATGATTTTGTCCGCCAACAGCATCAGCCCGATCGTGGCACAGCACGTGGCCTCCAACGCCGCCAAGATCGGCATCAAGCTGGAATTGGAGCAGATGGCCGATGCGCAGCTGTTCACCCGCGGCCGGGCCCGGGAATTCCAGATCCAGCTGATCGGCTGGGGTGCCGGCTATCCTGATGCCGACAGCATGATCTCGCGCCATGCGGTCAATCCTGACAATCGGGCTGAGTCGAAGCTGGCGCAATATCCGAGCTGGCGGACGGCCTGGCAGTCCGACGCGATCAACGAGAAGGCCGAGGCGGCGCGTATGGAGCGCGACGTGGCCAAGCGGACGGCGATGTATCACGAGATCCAAGAGTATATGCTGCACAACGGGCCGATGGCCTACATGTATCAGACCGTGCGGGCGATCGCGGTGCGGTCGGCGGTGAAGGGTTTCGAGATCTCGCCGTTCGGCGTGGACTACGGGTCCGCTTCGAAATAACGCGATGCTGATCTCCATTCTGAAGCAGTTGGGCTCGATCGCCGCCACCTTGCTGGGCCTGCTGGCGCTGACGTTCTTCATGGGACGGATGCTGCCGGTGGACCCGGTGGTGTCGATCATCGGCGAGCAGGCGGACCAGGCGACCTACGACATGGTTTATCATCAGTTGGGCCGCGACAAGCCGCTGGTGACGCAGTTCTATCTGTTCGTGCGCGACATGCTGCACGCCGATTTCGGCAACGCGCTGTTCACTGGCCATCGGGTGGCCGACGATCTCGCCAAGGTGTTCCCTGCCACGATCGAGCTGGCCACCTTTGCCATCATCATCGGTGTTTTCGTGGGCGTGCCGCTGGGCATGCTGGCGGCAGTGTATCGCGGCTCGGCGATCGACCATATCGCCCGCATCGTCGGCCTGCTCGGCTACTCCAGCCCCACCTTCTGGCTGGGTCTGATGGGGTTGATCATATTCTATGCAGCACTCGGCGTGGTCGGTGGCCCCGGACGGCTGGACGTGTCGTTCATCGACATGGTGGAGCCACATACCGGGCTGCTGCTGGTCGATAGCCTGATCGACGGTGAATACGAGGTGTTCTGGAACGCCTGGCGCCACATTGTGCTACCCGGCACCATTCTGGGATATGGCTCGATGGCGTATATCAGCCGGCTGGCGCGCAGCTTCATGCTGGAGCAGTTGCGCCAGGAATACATCGTCGCGGCCCGCGCCAAGGGGCTGTCGCGGATGCGGGTGATCTGGCGCCACGCCTTCGCCAACATCGCCGTGCAGCTCATCACCGTGATTGCACTGGCCTATGCCTTCCTGCTCGAAGGCGCGGTGCTGACGGAGACAGTGTTCGCCTGGCCCGGTTTTGGCCGCTACCTCACCTCCGGCCTGCTTGCCGGCGACATGAACGCGGTGCTCGCCTGCGTGCTGATCGTAGGCATCATTTTCATCGGACTGAACCTGCTGGCCGACCTGCTCTACCGCGTGCTGGACCCAAGAACGAAATGAGCGGTACTTTGTCGTTACGGGACTGGCTGACCGCCGAGAGCACCTCCTCGCCGCGCCAGGCCAGCTTTCAGCGCCTGTATTTCGGCTGGCTTCGGTTGCGCGCCAATCCGCTGGCGCTGCTCGGCCTCGCCATTATTCTCTCGCTCATACTGATCGCACTGGCGGCCCCGCTGATCGCGCCTGGCGGGTTCGACGACCAAAGCCTCGATGCGCGCCTGCTGCCGCCGAGCGGCGCGCACTGGCTGGGCACCGACGATCTCGGCCGCGATGTCTTTGCCCGGCTTGTCTATGGCAGCCGCACCACGCTCTACATCGCCACGCTGGTGGCTGTTATCGCCGCCCCGATCGGGTTGCTCGTGGGCACCACCGCCGGGTATTTCGGCGGCTGGGTGGACGCCACGCTGATGCGCGTCAACGACATCTTTCTGTCGTTCCCGGGGCTGATCCTGGCACTCGGCTTCGTCGCAGCCCTTGGCCCGGGCCTGCGCAACGCCATCATCGCGGTGGCGCTGAC
>JAYTHH010000070.1:0-6666 GCA_043732745.1 Rhodospirillales bacterium | reverse complement strand
CACCCTCATCGAGACCGCGCTATCCCGCGCCTTCGCGCCTGCGTGACCGGATAACACCATGATATGGCTTAAGAAACTTCTTCGTGCTTTGCCCGCTTTGCTAGGCGTCGCCCTGTTGGCCGGGGCGATCTACGTGGTGCAGAAGGAGTTCCGCAACCTCAAGATCGCCGACATCTCCAAGGCGCTCGACGCCATTCCGCGTATGGCGCTGGTGGTGTCGTTCATATGGACGGTGCTGTCCTACGGCGTGCTCACCTTCTACGACCGTCTTGGTACCATCTATGCCGGCAACGTGGTCAGATACAGCCGCGTCGCCTTCGCCTCGTTCTGCGCCTATGCGCTATCGCATAATTTGGGCGTGGCCGCGGTGTCCGGCGCCGCGGTTCGCTATCGGCTCTATGCGCATTGGGGCCTGACGCCGCTGCAGATCGGCAAGGTCGTGGCATTCTGCAGCCTCACCTTCGGCCTCGGCGCCGGCGTGCTCGGCGGCCTGATCCTCTTTACTGAGCCGGAGGCCGTGCCGTTCTTCGGCAACACCGTGCCGGTGCCCATCCTCTACGGCGTGGGCGCCCTGCTGTGGGCCCTGGTGACGACCTACGTGATGCTCGCCAAGTTCCTCGGCGTGATCAAACTGTTCGGCCACGAGGTCGAGCTGCCGCATTGGAAGATGGCGCTGCTTCAGGTGGCGCTGGCGACGGTGGACGTGGCTGTCACCGCCGCCATCATGCACGCCTTGCTGCCGCCGGCGCCGGGGTTGAACTACCTGCGCTTCCTCGGCGTCTATCTCGCCTCCTACACCGCGGGCCTCGCGGCCAACGTGCCCGGCGGGCTCGGCGTGTTCGACACGGCCATGCTGCTGGGCCTGTCGCCCTATCTGGAGCCGCCGCAGATCATCGGTGCCATCGTGGTGTTCCGGCTATATTACTATATCATCCCACTGTTCCTGGCCGGCGGCCTGTTCACCGGCAACGAAATCCTGCTGCGCGGCAAAGGCTTCATGGCCGGCGCCGCCCGCCTCACCGGCGTGGGTGGCCTTTCCCGCGTGTCCGAGCCGGATTTCGCGGTAACCGCCGCTACCGGCGCCGTGGCCCTGTGTGGTGCCCTGCTGCTTTGCATCGGCGTCATCGAGGCACGGCCGGATTTCTCCTGGATCGACCCGGATTTCGCCGCGGTGGCCGAGACCGCCGGCGAATTCCTGCCGTCGCTGATCGGTGCCGCCCTGATCGTGCTGGCGCTGAAGCTGGCGCAGCGCGTGTCGCTGGCCTGGGGTGCCACCATCGTGCTGCTGCTGGTCGCTGCCGGCTACACCGTGGCCCAAGGCGAGCGCTTCTGGGTGCCCGGCCTCCTGGTGGGTGCCGCCCTGCTGCTGATGCCGTTTCGCAACGCCTTCTACCGCAAGGCGCGGGTGTTCGACGGCCCGATCCAGGCCGCCACAGCCCTGCCGCTGCTGGCGCTCGCCGTTTGTGTAATGCTGCTGGCAGCGTTCGAACCGCACATAAGGTGGCTCGACAATGACAGCTGGTGGCAGGTGATCCTGTCGCCAGACGTGCCGAACTCCCTGCGCGCCTCGGTGGCGTTCACCGTGGCCATCGGCCTGGTGGCGATCGGCCGCCTGCTTCATCCCGGCCGCGTGCAGGCCTTGGCCTGGACCCCGGACACACGGCTTCGCTACGCCGCTCTTGGCGCCATGCCGCCGGTCGAGGCGGATGGCTTGGTCTGGGGCGAATCGAACCGCGCCGCAATCGCCTTTCGCAAGCTCGGCGGCGTGATGCTGGCGCTCGGCGACCCCGTGGGTGCGCCCGGCGATCAGACCTCGGCGATCTGGCGCCTGCGCGATCTCGCAGCGCAGGACGGCTTGGATCCCGCGGTATGGCGCGCCGGCCCGCGCATGCTCAAGATCTACGCCGATCTCGGCCTGTCGGCATTGAAGCTCGGCCCGGACGGCATGCCCGATCAAACCGAGACCCAGCCACCCGAAGCGAATGCGCGCTACCTGGTGTGCATGGTCGATCGCAATCTTAAGACGCTGCTGCCCCTACTCCCCAATCTAGCCGAGCAAGAAGCCGAATCCGCCGACTAACCCCGTAGAGTGGGCGCCAGCCCTAGGCTGTGTCCCCCCTACGAAACACGCGCCTGATCGATCCGATCGCGCAATCGATACCAATTCCCCAAAATCGGCAGCACCCACCACGGATCGCCGTTGTAGAACGGCCGTGTCGGAAACCGCAGACCGTCCAGCGGAAACACCGTATTCGCCGCGCCCGCCATCTTCAGTGCCACGTTGTGTCCCAGCCACGTCGCCATCGCCACGCCGCTCCCTTGGCAACCCGCCGCGTAATGCATGCCGTCCTGCACGCCGATATGCGGCAGGTGGTCAAAGGTGAACGCCACGTTGCCGTTCCACGCATGGGTGATCCGGGTGGCCGCCAACTCCGGAAATACCTGCGTCATCGACGCATGCAACGCCGGCGCCGCCTCTGTGGCACCTACGGACCGAAAGCTCGCCCGACCGCCCCAGATCACCCGCGTGCCATCCGGCGACGGCCGGAAATAGTTCAGCACTCGCCGCGTCTCGCCCATCATCCGCAGCTTCGGAAACAGACGCCCGATCGTCTCGCGCGGCATCGGCTCGGTGGCGATGATGTAGCTCGCTACCGGCACCAGCCGCCGCGCCAGCCACGGCATCGCACTCGCGGATCCTGGGCCGAGCGAATAGCCGTTCGTCGCCATCAGAACCGTATCGGCGCGGATCTCAAACCGCTCGGTCGCCACCCGAAAGCCGGAGCCATCCCGGGTCACGCCCCGCACTCGGGCATGATCGACCAGTACGGCACCGGCCTGCTCCGCCGCCTGTGCCAGCCCACGCGCGTATTTGCCGGGGTGCAGGCTGCCGGTGGCGTCCGAGACCATGCCGCCGTGGTAATAGTCGCTGCCGATGAAATCCTGCTGCTCGGCCTTCAGCACCATCCGCGCCGGCAACCCGCTCATCTCGGCCATACGCGCCACGTTGCCCGCCTGGGTGTCGAACTGCTTCGGCGTGCAGGCGCCGGTAAAGCGCCCCACGCGCACATAGTCGCAATCGATGCCCTCGCGGGCGATCGTCTCCTCGATGAACGGCAGTGCGGCCGCGCAGGTGGACGTGATCTCTGCCGCCTTCTCAGGGCCGACAAGCCTGTTCACTGCGTCGGCGCCCAACTGCACCTTGCCCGACACCATGCCGCCATTGCGCGACGAGGCACCCCAGCCAATTCGTTCGGCATCGAGTACCGTCACGTCATGGCCCAGCCGCCGCAAGGTCAGTGCCGCCGACAGCCCAGCATAGCCGCCACCGATAATGGCCACGCCGGTGCGATCCGGCACCGCGGTGGCCCAGGTGGCGGGCTCAGCTGCGTCCCACCAATAGGGCTGCTCCCTGAATTCCGGCGCGAACAGACTGCCGGCCATCACGCGGCTTCCACGAAGGCGCGGAAGGCCAGGCGGTCTCCGATCGCGTCAAGCCCAGTGGCCTGCATCCCACTGGGCTGCGCTCGCGGAAAGCTGGCGGCGCTACGACCGTCGAGCAGGGTGAGCACCTTGAATCCGCTGGCGGCCAACGTGGCCGCCACACCAGACCCCATCGCCCCGGGGGCAATCACGGCCACCACACGCATGCTCATCGCTCCCATCTTCCAGCCCCGAAGGTCAAGGCTGGCAGGATGCTAGTCGAACAGGCTGGCGATGCCACCCCACACGCCGAGCCCCGCGGTAACCACAATGACGACCAAAACAACAATCTTGTACCAGCCCTGCAGGCGCACCTCCGGCGGCAGGCTGCGAATCGCGAGCATGAACAGGAATCCGAGCACAAGAGGGAGCAGCAGCGCGTTCATCACCTGAACTGCAACGTTCAGCGATACCAGATCCGGCGCGATGCCAACGACCGTCGCACCGCCCACGACGCAGAGCGCGTAGCAGCCATAGAACCACCGTGCCTGCAGCGGACGCAGCTCCAGCGAACGCTGGTAGCCCGAGACCTCTCCCAGCCCCCAGGCGAGCGCCAAGGACGCCACGATGGCCGCCACCAGGCCGGCGCCGAGAACGCCCAGCCCGAACACCACACGGCCTATCAACGGGCCCAGGAACGGTGTCAGTGCCGCGCTCATCTCTCCGACCGTCGAAAGGCCGGGCTTGTCTCCACTGACGAGCCCCGGTGCCAGTGTGGCCGCGGCCGAGATCAGCACCGCCGCCATCACAAGCTGCGTCACCAACGCGCCGATCGCGGTGTCCCACCGCGCAGCGGTGTAATGCTCCGGTCCCAGACGCTTATCGGCGATTGCCGATTGCTGGTAGAACACCATCCACGGCATGATCACCGCACCGATATTCGCGGCCACAAGATAGACATAACCGCTGTTGCGGATTGGAATATCGACCGACTGGCGCAGCATGATCGAAAGATCCGGGCCGGATGCGTAAGCCACTCCGAAGAACGCCAACTCGAACATTCCGATGACAATCGCGATACGCTCCACGCGGCGATAGGACCCCGTCATCACGATGGCCAGCAGCGCCAAGGCAGCCATTGGCAGCGTGATCGCGCGCGAAACGCCAAACATCTCGCCCACGCCAGCAACACCACTGAACTCCGACAGCAGCGCCCCGAGCGATGCGACGGTGAGCCCAATGGCCGAAACCCACGCACAGAACGGCCCGAATTCCCGTCGGATCAATTCGCCATGGCCCCGGCCGGTGAAAATGCCGAGCCGGACCGTCAGCTCCTGGACGATATACAAGATCGGCGCCAACACCAGTTGCAGCGCCAGCAGCCGATAGCCCCATTGCACACCGCTTTGTCCCGCGGTGATCACACTGCCGACGTCGGTATCGGCGAGCATGACCACGATCCCGGGACCAAACACCGCCGCAAAGCGCTTGATCCTGGGCCGCCTGATTTCACGCGAGACCGAAGTCGGGACATCCATCATGTTGCGAACCATTCTCAATTACCCCTGGAATTAGGCCAGCTGGCGCGGCGGTGTCAATGGCCGAACCGGCATCGCCTCTCAATGAGAATGCGCTTTGCAAGACGTGAATTTCAAGTTATTGAGAATGCGTCGCAATTACAAAAGGAGCCGGCCATGACCCAACTTCACCGCCGCACGCTGCTGGTCGCCGGCGTGGTCCTGGGTGCCGGCCTTGGCCGTAGGTCCTTCGCAGCAGATACCGACATCACGCTCTACAACGGCCAGCACCGTGCCACCACCGAGGCGTTGGTGGCCGCCTTCACCATGGCGACCGGCATCAAGGTGATCACGCGCAACGCCGAAAGCCCCGAGCTCGCCAGCCAGATCATCGAGGAAGGCGCACGCTCGCCGGCGGACGTGTTCTTCTCCGAGCAGAGCCCGCCGATCGCCTCGCTGCAGGAAAAGGGCCTGCTGGCCCCGATCGCGTCCACCACCCTGGCGCTGATCCCAGCAAAATACGCGGCCAAGGACGGCACGTGGATCGGCGCCAACGCCCGCACCCGCGTCATCACCTATAATAAAAAGATGATCGCCGAGGCCGATCTGCCGAAATCCATCATGGATTTCGCAACCCCCGTCCTCGCCGGCAAGTTTGGCTATGTGAAGCAGGACGGCTTCCAGGAGCAGATCATGGCCATCGTCCACATCCACGGGCGTGCGGCGGCCCTGCAATGGCTGAAGGGCGTCAAGCACTACGGCCGGTCCTATAATGGCAACCGGATCGCCAGCACTGCAGTCGAGAACGGCGAGATCGCGATGGCGCTATCGAACAACTACTACTGGTATTCGCTGGCCCGCGAAAAAGGCGCCGCGAACCTCGCCTCCGCGCTGTATTCGCCGCCGGGCGCCGACGCCGGCAACATCGTCAACCTGTCCGCCGCCGGCCAGCTCAAGACCAGCGGCAACCCCAAAGCCGCCCAGCGTTTTCTGGCGTTCATGCTCAGCCGCCCGGGCCAGGAGGCGATGATGGCCACCACCGCCGAATACCCTGTCATCGACGGCCTGACATCGCCGTTCAACCTCCCATCGATGGCCAGCTTCACTGCTCCGGTCACACCGGCCGACATGGGCAGCGCGTCGGAGGCCTACGCCCTCGAACGCAAAGCCGGCATGATTTGAGTAACCGGCTCGCCTTTTTCGCCCACACCAGCGGCGGCCGCATCTCGCGGCCGCCGCTTCGGCTGGCGCTCGCCATCCTCGTGCCATTCGCGCTGGTGCTGCTGCCGATCGCCTACGTGCTGCTGCGCGGGATCGAGGCCGGCCCCTCCGGCATCGTCTCCGACCTGCTGCGCCCCTACACGCTGAACCTGCTGCGCAACACCCTCGAGATCGCAACCTTCGTGCCCATCCTGGCCGGCAGCATCGCCATCGCCGCCGCCTGGTGCACCGAGCGCTGCGACCTGCCCTATGCGAGGCTGTGGCGGCTGGCCATCGCCTTGCCACTGGCGATGCCCGCCTACGTCTCCAGCTTTTCCTGGTCGTCGCTTGGTCCGGCCTTCCAGGAGATGCTGGGCGCCATCCTCATCCTGACATTCTACAGCGTGCCCCTGATGTACCTGCCGATCACAGCCGCCCTGCGCGGGCTCGACCCCAGCCTGGACGACGTGGCTCGCTCCCTCGGCCAAAGCCGTTTTTCGATATTCCGTCGCGTGGTGCTACCGCA
>JAYTHH010000069.1:0-19094 GCA_043732745.1 Rhodospirillales bacterium | reverse complement strand
GCGATGGTCTTGCCGTAGCCCAGCGGAATATGGATCCAAATATTTCGGTCCGGCCCCCCGGCTTCCAGAAGCACGACGCGCGTGGCAGGGTCTTCACTCAGTCGCGCCGCCACCACACAGCCGGCCGACCCCGCACCGACCACGACGTAGTCCGCCTCTATCGTGTCCATCACGCCCCCGCCGCACCAAGAAGGATGAGAAAATGTCCCGCATCTGCATCGTTGTCGAGTTTACACCCAAGCCTGGCTGTTTCGATGCCTTCCACGCCCACATCTCCGCCCACGCAAAAGCCACGCTCGCCGAAGAACCCGGCTGCGAACGCTTCGACGTGATGCGCGCGCTCGACGACAACGGCACGCCAGACGGAGTCCGAATCATGCTCGTTGAAGTCTACAAGGACATGGACGCCGTGACCGCACATCGCGCCAATCCGCGCATGCCGATCGTGGGCGAAGGCTCGAAACCGCTTCTCGAAGGCCGCAAACTGACCATGTGCGCTATCGACTGACCCAGTATTCAGAACGCGGTGCCGAGCTCCGCCAGCCGGCGAAGGTGGGTCTCGGTGTCGCCGAACATCATCTCGATCATGGTCAGCCGCTTGAAGTGATGGCCCACCTTGTATTCCATCGTCATGGCGATACCGCCATGCAACTGGATCGCCTCCTGCCCCACATGCCGGGCCGACTGTCCCACCTGCACTTTCGCCGCCGAAATCGCCTTGGCACGTGCGACGGCGTCATCATCAGACGCCATCATCGTTGCGTACAGCGCCATGCTGCGCGCCAGCTCAAGCTGCACCAGCATGTCCACCGCACGATGTTGCAGCACCTGAAACTCCCCGATGGCGCGGCCGAACTGCTTGCGGGTCTTCATATAATCCACAGTCGTGGCATGCATGTCCCCCATTGCGCCCACCGCCTCCGCACACAGGAACGCAGTCGCCTCGTCCACCACGCGTGAGATGATGGCAAACCCGTCCAGGCTCAGCACCGCCTCTGCCCGCGTGCCCTCGAAGCTGATCTCTGCGGCGCGCAGCCCGTCCTGCGTCGGATAGCCGCGCCGCGCCAGACCCGCCGCGTTCACCAGGAACAGACCGATGCCCGCCTCATCGCCCGGAGCGCCCGAAACACGCGCCGAGACGATGATCTTGTCGGCGCAGTCCCCATGCAGCACCAGGCTCTTCTCGCCGGTGATTTCCCACGCATCGCCCATCTGCATCGCCGATGTGGTCACATGCGCCAGATCGTAGCGCGCGTGTCGTTCGTGATGGGCAAACGCCAGCAGCATTTCGCCAGCCGCCACTGCGGCCACATGATCGATCTGCCCGGTATGGCGCAACAGCCCTACCCCAAGCACACAGGTTGCAAAGAACGGCTCCGCCACAAGTCCCCGCCCGAACGCATCCGCTACCAGCATCATTTCCACGGGCCCGCCGCCGAAGCCGCCCTGGTCCTCGGTCAGGTTCACGCCCAGCAGCCCTAATTCAGCGAGTCGCTTCCAGTTGGCACGGCTCCAGCCTTCGGGCGATTTCAGAATCTGCTTGCGCTGCTCGAACCCGTAGGTTTCGGCCACCAGGCGGTCGACGGAATCCTTCAGCATGCGCTGGTCGTCAGTGAGGTCGAAATCCATGTGTCAGAAACCCAGTACAGCTTTGGCGAGAATGTTGCGCTGGATCTCGTTGGAGCCACCGTAGATCGAGATCTTGCGCCAGTTGAAATACATCGGCGCCGCTGTCGCTGCGTCATCCGGCCCGATCGGGCGCTCGTTGCGGCCTTCCAGTTCCTCCTCGGTGAAGAACGGCGCGGTATAGGGCCCAATCACGTCCATCATCAGCTCGGTGGTGGCCTGCTGCAATTCGCTGCCCTTGATCTTTAGCACCGAGCTCATTGGATTCGGCTTTCCGCGCGGAAGCGACCGCTCCTGCGCCACCACCCGCAACTGTGTGATCTCAAGCGCCTTCAATCCGATCTCGACACCCACGAGTTTTTCCCGAAAGTGCGGATCGTCGATCAGCCTGCCCTCGCCCATCCGCTCCATCGCCGCCAGTTCGCGGATGCGCAGCAGGCGGGCCTTGGAAATGCCGATGCGCGCAATGCCGGTGCGCTCGTTGCCCAGCAAAAACTTCGCATAGTCCCAGCCCTTGTTTTCCTGGCCAACCAGATTCTCCAGGGGAACCCGCACCGAGTCGAACCAAACCTCGTTCACCTCGACGCCGCCATCGATCGTCTGGATCGGCCGCACCGTGACCCCGGGGGTCTTCATATCCACCAGGATGAAGGAGATGCCCTCCTGCTTCTTCACCGTCGTGTCGGTGCGGACGAGCACAAAGATCCAATCGGCGTATTGGCCCTGGGTGGTCCAGGTCTTCTGGCCGTCGATGATCCAGAAATCCCCCTCGCGCCGCGCACTGGTGCGCAATGAGGCGAGATCGGACCCGGCATTGGGCTCCGAAAACCCCTGGCACCACCAATCGTCCAGATTGGCGGCCCGCGCCAGAAACCGCTCCTTCTGCAGCTGGCTGCCGAACTCAGCGATCACAGGCCCCACCATCGCGCAGTTGAACGACAGCGGGTATGGCACCGAGGCCTGCTGCACTTCATCCTGGTAGATATAGGTCTGGATCGGGCTCCACTCCTGGCCGCCCCACGCCACCGGCCAATGCGGCACCGCAAGGCCGCGCGCGTTTAGAATCTGCTGTGATTCGACCTGATCGTCACGCGACGGATGCAGCCCCTCGCGCAGCTTGCGACGAATGCGATCAGGCACGGCGGTGTGAAAGAAATCGCGAAGCTCGGCGCGAAACGCGCGTTCTTCTGTGGTGAAGCTGAGATCCATCCCTGCGTTCCCTTGTTATGCCGGCGGGCAGCAAGCAAGCCCTTGAGTGATATATGCTTCTTTCGACACTGCGCATCGCAGCACCACCCGTCAATTCCGAACTTGGACGCACCTGGCCGCCGTGTCACGGTCGCGCCCTAGAACCAATGGAAACGCGACAATGTCCCTTCCCCAATTATTGCAGCGGCTTATGCTGCCGGTCATCGGCGCGCCGCTGTTCATCATCTCAACCCCGGATCTGGTCATCGCCCAATGCAAGGCCGGCATCGTCGGTTCTTTCCCGGCGCTGAACGCAAGGCCCGGCCCGGTATTGGCGGAGTGGATCCGCCGCATCAAAGACGAACTGGCCGAGCACGACGCCAGGCATCCCGATCGCCCCGCCGCGCCCTTCGCGGTGAACCAGATCGTGCATCGCTCCAATGAGAGGCTGATGCACGACATCGAGGTATGCGTGTCGTTCGAGGTGCCTGTCATGATCACCTCGCTGGGCGCCAGGCCCGAGGTGTACGAGGCGGCCCATTCCTACGGCGGCATCGTGCTGCACGACGTCATCAGCAACGCCTTCGCCCACAAGGCCATCGAAAAGGGCGCCGACGGGCTGATCGCGGTGGCGGCCGGTGCCGGCGGCCATGCCGGCACCATCTCGCCGTTCGCGCTCATTCAGGAAATCCGCACCTGGTTCGACGGCCCCGTGGCGCTGTCTGGCGCCATCGCCACCGGCGGCGCCATCCTGGCCGCCCGCGCGATGGGCGCCGACCTCGCCTATATCGGCTCCGCCTTCATCGCCACCGACGAGGCCAATGCGGCCCAAGGCTACAAGGACATGATCGTACAAAGTGCTGCTTCCGACATCGTCTACACCAACCTCATCACCGGCGTGCACGGCAACTACCTCAAGCCCAGCCTGGTCAGCGCCGGACTCGACCCCGACAACCTGCCGCAAGGCGATGCCAGCCAGATGAGTTTCAGTGAAGGCCGCGTGCGCGCCTGGAAGGACATCTGGGGCGCCGGCCAGGGCGTGGGCGTGGTGCGCGAGGTCGTCCCTGCGGCAGAACTGATCGAGCGTCTCGGCCGAGAATACCACGCCGCCCAAGCACGCATCGGAGCAGCCGCATGAGTGAGGCAGGCATCGCCGGCCGCGTCGCCTTCATCACCGGCGCCAGCTCCGGCCTCGGTGCCCATTTTGCGCGTGTCCTCGCCGCTGCCGGCGCCCGTATTGTGCTTGCAGCACGGCGCGAGGACCGGCTGCGCGCACTGGCCGCGGAACTGCGCGCCGATGGCGCGGAAACGCTGAACGTAGCGCTGGACGTGGCCTCATACGCCTCCATCCAGGCCGCCGCAGCCACCGTCGAAAAGCAGCTCGGCCCTATCGACATCCTCGTCAACAATGCCGGCATCAGCCGCCAGGCCCGGATCGAGGACGTCACTGAGCAGGACTACGACGATCTCATGGCCACAAATCTGAAAGGCGCCTTCTTCATGGCGCAGGCGGCCGCCCGCCAGATGCTCGCCCACCGTCTCGAAGGGCGCATCGTCAACATCGCCAGCATCGCCGGCCTGCGCCCGCTGGGCCAGCTTTCCACCTACTCGATGTCCAAGGCGGCAATGGTGCAGATGACCAAATCCATGGCCCGCGAATGGGGCCGCAGCGGCATCAACACCAACGCCATCTGCCCCGGCTACATCGCCACAGAGATCAGCGAGGATTTCGTCGAAACCGAGGCCGGCAAACGCCTGCTCGCCTCCCTGCCCCGCCGCAGGCTGGGCGAGCCCCGCGATCTCGACGGGCTTCTGCTGCTGCTCTGCGCCCGTGAGCCGGCGCGGTTCATCAACGGCGCCGTCATTGCCGCAGACGATGGGTTCATGTCGTTCTGATGATTTCCGTCCAGGCGAACGCATCACTTTTTAATCACAGAAGCAGATTGCGCGTCATCCAACGGTGCCCTTCACATCAGGGCAGGCCGCGCCGCGCGATTACCCGATCGTTTCAGCAAAGTGGCACGAAACCTCACGCCCATCCAACGCACGCGGCTCCGGCCGCTCCGCCACGCAGCGCGGCTGCACGAACGGACAGCGTGACGCGAACGCACAGCCCAGCGGCGGGTTGAGCGGTGACGGTAGCTCGCCCTTGATCACCAAATTCGTATGCCTATGCCGCGGATCCACCGAGGGCGTCGCCGCTAGCAGAACCCGCGTGTACGGATGCAACGGCCGGGCAAACACTGCTTCCTTCGGCCCGAATTCCACAGGCCGGCCGAGATACATCACCATAACGTCGCGCGCGATGTGCCGGACCACACCGAGGTCATGGCTGATGAACAGATAGGCAAGTTTAAATTCGTCCTGCAGATCCATCAGCAGGTTCAACACCTGCGCCTGAATCGAAACATCCAAGGCAGAGACAGGCTCGTCGGCCACCACCACCTTTGGCTTCAGCATCAGTGCCCGCGCGATGGCAATGCGCTGACGTTGGCCGCCGGAGAACATATGTGGGTGCGATCGAAATGATCGGCCCGCAACCCGACGCGCGCCATCATCGCCCGCGCCGCCGCCTCACGCGCCACCCGGTCGCCACGCTTGTTGATAACCAAGGGCTCCTGCAGGATCGCGCCCACGGTCTTGCGCGGGTTCAGCGATCCGTATGGGTTCTGAAACACCATCTGCACCGAAAGCTGCGCCTGGTCGGTGGCTATCTTGCCGTCGATCAGCAGATTGCCCGAAGTCGACGGCTCCAGCAACGTCGCCACCCGCGCCAGGGTGGACTTGCCGCAGCCGCTCTCGCCCACAACTGCCAGGGTCTGCCCCGCGCCCAGCGTGAACGACACGCCGTCGACCGCCTTTACCACGCCCTTGGCCGAGAACAAGCCGCCACCGACGTCATAGTGGCGGCGGATATCGCGCGCCTCCATTACAAAGGTCATGCCGGATCTTCCAACGGATAATGGCAGCGGACCTTAGCGACATCGCCGGCCAGCTTCGGCTTCTCCGCCTGGCAATGCGGGGTCATGTACAAGCATCGCGGATTGAACAGACAGCCGGATGGCCGGTCGTCGATTCCCGGCACCATGCCCGGAATGGTCGGCAGCCGATCGAGCCCCATCGACCGCTCCGGCAACGCCGCGAGCAGCGCTGCCGTGTAGGGATGCCGTGGCCGGCTGAACAAGCCTTCGGTGCCCTGCTCCTCCACCATCTGGCCCGCATACATCACCTGCACCCGCTGCGCCGTCTCGGCCACCACGCCCATGTCGTGGGTGATCAACACCAAGGACATGCGGCGCTCGCGCTGCAAATTGATCAGCAGATCCAGAATCTGCTTCTGAATGGTGACATCCAGCGCCGTCGTCGGCTCGTCGGCGATCAGCAGCCGCGGGTTGCAGGCGATCGCCATGGCAATCATCACCCGCTGGTTCATGCCGCCCGACAACTGATGCGGGAACGCACCCAGCCGCGACGCCGGCGCTGGGATGCCAACCTGGTCCAGAAGTTCCACGACCCGATCACGCACCTTCGCCCGCGGCACCGCATCGTGGGCCCGCAGGCTCTCGGCAATTTGCCACCCTACCGGATAGCACGGGTTCAACGACGTTGTCGGCTCCTGGAAAACCATCGCCACATCGCGGCCAATCAATTTCCGGCGCGCCTTCGGCGACAATCCCAGCAGGTCGATGCCGTCGAATTTCATCACATCCGCCGTCACTTTTCCTGGCCACGCGATCAACCCCATGACCGCCAGCATAGCGACGGATTTGCCGGAGCCCGACTCGCCCACCACGCACAGCACCTCGCCGGCATCGGCCGACAGATCGATGCCATCGACCGCACGGAACCGCCCACGCCCGGTGGCGAATTCAACCGACAGATTGCGGATTTCGAGCAAGGCCATCAGCGTTTCAACTTCGGGTCGAGCGCGTCCCGCAATCCGTCACCGAACAGGTTGAACGCCAGCACCGTTAAAAGAATCGAAAGTCCCGGGAAGGTCAGTACCCACCACGCCCGCTGGTAATACAGCAACGCGCCGGCCAGCATGGTGCCCCATTCCGGCGTCGGCGGCTGTGCGCCCAGCCCCAAGAAGCCCAACGCCGCCGCATCGAGAATGGCAGTAGAAAACCCCAGCGACGCCTGCACGATCAACGGCGCCGCGCAGTTCGGCAGCACGGTGTCGAACATCAGCCGGAAAATGCCGGCGCCCGCGCTGCGCGTGGCCGTGACGTAGTCCCGTGCCAATTCGGAAAGTGCCGAGGCCCGAACAAGCCGCGTATAGCTGGGCAACGTCACGATCGACACCGCGATCATCGCGTTGAACAGTCCCGGCCCCAGGATCGCCACGATGACGATGGCAAGCAGGATGCTGGGAAACACCAGCACCACGTCCATCACCCGCATGATCAGCACATCCACCACGCCGCCGGCAAACGCGGCAGCGAGGCCCAGCACAGTCCCCACCGAGAGCGACAGCGCCACCACCATCAAGCCGATCAGGATCGACAGCCGCGCGCCATGGATCAGTCGCGAAACCATGTCCCGCCCGACATCGTCGGTGCCGAGGATATAGATCCAGTTCCCGCCCTCCTGCCAAACCGGCGGAGTCAGGAACGAATCGCGGAACTGCTCGATCGGCGAGAACGGTGCCACGATATCGGCAAAGATCGCTGTGAAGACCAGGATCACCAGCAACACAAGCCCCAGCACCGCGCCGCGGTTCTCGGCAAAGCCACGCCAGAAATTCCTCATCGACGAATGCGCGGGTTGAGAAATCCGTAGGTCACATCAACACCCAGGTTGACCGCCATCACCAGCACCGCGATCAGCAACGTGCCGCCCTGCAGCACCGGATAGTCCCGTCGCTGGATCGCCTCCACCAGCCAATGCCCCACGCCCGGCCAGGCGAAGATCGTCTCGGTCAGAATGGCGCCACCCAGCAGCGAGCCTACCTGCAGGCCCACAACTGTCACCACCGGAATCAACGCATTCCGCAAAGCATGGACCACAACAACCCGGTTCGGCGACAACCCCTTGGCGCGCGCGGTGCGTATAAAATCCTCGCCAAGCACCTCCAGCATCGCCGAGCGCGTCATCCGCGCGATCGTCGCCAGCGGAATGGTGCCCAGCACGATGGTCGGCAGGATCAGATGCGAGAACGCACTCCGCACCGCCCCGTCATCGTCGGAATACCAGGAGTCGATGAGCATGAATCCCGACCACGGCTCGACATAGAACATGTCGCTGACCCGCCCCGAAACCGGCGTCCATCCCAATGTGACTGAGAATATGAGGATCACCATCAACCCCCACCAGAAGATCGGCATCGACGCCCCGGTGACGGAAACCCCCATCAGCCCGTAGTCGAACGCCGTCCCCCGCCGCACCGCCGCGATAACCCCCAGCGGCAGCCCGATGCACAGCGCGAACACCATCGCGCACACACCAAGCTCCACCGTGGCCGGAAACAAGGACAAAAACTCGTCCCACACCGCCGCATGGGTGACGGTGGAGGTGCCGAGATGCCCGGTGGCAAGCTGCCCCTCATAGTCCAGGAACTGCTTCCACAAAGGCTGGTCCAGCCCAAACTCATGGCGCAGCATCGCCAGTCGCTCGGGCGCAATGCCGTGCTCGCCCACCCTTACCTCGATCGGGTCGCCCGGCACCGCATGGATCAGGAGGAAGCTTGCAAGGGTGACGCCGATAAATGTCGGCAATATCAGCGTCACCCGACGCAGGAGAAACCGAAGCAATTACTTCAGGTCGACATTGGTGAACTCGAACGTGCCGAGCGGGCTCATCTTGAAGCCCGTCACGTTCGCACGCATCGGCACGAACACCACCGAATGCGCAATCAGGAAGAACGGCGCCTCGCGATGCATGATCACCTGGGCCTGCTCGTACAGCTTCGTACGGTCGGCCTGGTTGGTGATCTCGGCGGCCTTCTGGATCAGCGCCTCGAACTCCTTGTTGCAGAACTTCGACGCCGAGCCCCCGCCAATCCGCGCCGCGGCGCAGCCGGCGAGCGGCACGAAGAAGTTGTCGGGGTCCCCATTGTCGCCAGTCCAGCCCAACTGCGCCATGCCGTGCTCGCCGTTCTGCACCCGTTTCCGGTATTCACCCCACTCGTAGGACACGATTTTGGTTTTGATGTTAACCTTGGCGAGGTCAGACTGCATCAGCTCGCCCACCCGGCGCGCATCGGGATTGTAGGGGCGCTGCACCGGCATCGCCCACAGATCAGTCTCGAAGCCATCGGGGAACCCGGCCTCGGCCAACAGTTTCTTTGCCGCGGCGGGATCGTATTTATAATCCTCGACCTTGGTGTTGTAACTCCACAACGTCGGCGGGATCAGATTCTTCGCCGGCGTGCCGGACCCCTGATAAACCGCGTCCAGGATCGCCTTCTTGTCGATTGCCATGTTGATGGCCTGGCGCACGCGAACATCGGTGAACGGCGGCTTGAGGTTGTTGAACGCGAGATAGCCGATGTTCAGGCCCGACTGCTGCAGCAGCGTCAGGCTCTTATCCGCCTTGATCGAAGGCAGATCGGCCGGTAGCGGGCCGAACGAGATCTGGCACTCATTGGCGCGCAGCTTCGCCAGGCGCACCGCAGGGTCCTTGTTGATGGAATAGACCAGCGTGTCGACCTTGGCCTTGGTGCCGTAGAACGCATCGAACCGCTTGAAGCGGATATTGGCGTCGCGCACGTAGGTCACAAACTCGAACGGCCCGGTGCCGATCGGATCCTGGTCGATGAGCTCGGGCTTGCCCATCTTAAGCAGCGTGTCGGCATATTCCTTGGACTGGATGGCCGCGAAATCCATCGCCAGATTGGCCAGGAACGGCGCCTGCGGCTTCGTCAGCACGAATTTTACGGTGTAGTCGTCGACCTTGGTGATGCTCTCAAGCAAGGTCGGCATCGACATGTCGGCAAAGTAGTCGTAGCCGCCGCCAGAGATCTTGTGGTACGGATTCCCGTCTTTCCACTGGCGCTCGAAACTGAAGATCACGTCGTCGGCGTTGAAGCCCCGCGTCGGCTTGAAGTTCTTGTTCGAATGCCACTTCGCATTGTGGCGCAGCGCGAAAGTGAACGTCTTGCCGTCCTCGGACACCGTCCACTTCTCGGCCAGCCCAGCCTCGACCTCGGTGGTACCAGGCTTGAAATCGACCAGGCGCCCATAGACCGGGCGGTTGGCGTTGAACGTGGTGCCCGTGGTGTTCAACATTGGGTTGAAATTCTCGGGCGAGCCTTCCGAGCAATAGACCAGCGTCTTTGCCGAGGCGGGCACGGATGCGGCCAGCAAGCCGATGGCAGCCGCAGCCGCAAGCAGGGACCGTTTGCTCTTCATGGGTGGAACTCCGTTGTTCGGGACCGCGACTGAACCCGATTTCCGACCGAATGAAAAGGTCACGCGACACGCCGGCGCAGCAGCGCATCCAGGCTCCAGGCCCCGGCGCCCAGAGCCACGAGTTGCAGGAAGCCGCCGGCCATCGCCAGGTTCTTATTGAAGTTGATCATCTGCCCCACAACGCCTGGCTGATAGTGGAACAAAAACCCCGTCACGATGCACCAGGCGGCCAGCACCAGCGCCGCCAGCCGGGTCTGGAACCCCAGCAGGATCGCAAGCCCGCCACCCAGCTCCACCACGACAGCCACCCAATAGGCCAACTGTGGAAACGGCAGGCCGCTTGATGCGATATTGGCCGTGGTCGGGCCGGGCGTGCCAAGCTTGCCATAGCCGCCCATGATGAAGATCGCCGCCAGCAGGATGCGGCCGAGCAGCTGGAGGGCCGGCGAGAGGAGAATCGGCATGAAGGAATCCATTCTTGAAAGGAGCTTTGTTGCAAATTAGCATGATGCAACAGGCCTGCCCTGCCAACCTGTCGTCAGCCGCGTTGCAGGGCGGCGACATAAGACCGGTTCCAGGTCGGTGCGATCATCACCTCATTGATCACCACATAATCTGGCAGGCAGGCGATATAGCGGATCAGATCGCCCACGTCGGCCGATTGGACCATGCGCGCCCGATCCTCGTCGCTCACCAGCACCGGACGTTTGTCGAGAATGGGGGTTGCCACCTCGCCGGGCAGCACGACGGACGAGCGGATGTTGTGGACACATTCGGACATGTTCAGCGAATGGCTCATCGCCACCACGCCGTGCTTGGCCGCGGTATAGGCGGGCCCACCCAACGCCGAGATAAAGCGGCCCGCCATGGACGCGGTGTGGATAAGCACACCGCCGCCCTGCGCCCGCATCGCCGGAAGCACCGCGGTGACACAATAAAAGGCAGAACTGAGATTGCCTGTTATCACCGAATCCACACCCGAGGGGGTGAGCACGCCCCAGTTACGGTCTGGAATGTTCAGCCCGGCATTGTTGACCAGAATATCGATCCGCCCGAACTGGCCCAGAATATTGGCCGCAATCCCCTCCACCTCCGCCGACACGCTCAGGTCGCCGGCCTGCACATGCGCGCTGTCGCCGATCGAAGCGGCCACCGCATTAAGCTTCGCTCGCGTCCGCCCGGTCAGCACCACGATGGCGCCCTCCTGCGCCAAGGCAATCGCCGCTGCCTCGCCGATGCCGCTGCCGGCGCCCGTGACCCAGGCCAGTTTCCCCGCGAGACGCATGCGTTTTCCCCCGATACGAGCTTGTGCTGGCGGCGATTGTGGGCACGAATATTGCTCCGCCACCAGTCTGTCCTGCCTCTGGAGCCATCATGACCGAGACGCCAAAAGCCGAACACGAAGCCGAGTTCGACGTTTTCCTGGCCCGCGCCGGCATGACGGTGCCAGACGACCGGCGGTCGGTCGTGGTAGCAGGCTGGGCAGATTTCCGCGCTCAACTGGGCCTGCTGCACACCAGGCGCGATGCCACGCACGAGCCGTCTAACATCTTCCGCATGAAGGGCGTTGCACGATGAGCAAGGGCATCTCCATCGCCGAGACCGGCCGCCGGCTCCGCGCCGGCACAATCACCTCCGTAGCACTCACCGAAGCAGCCCTCGCCCGCATCGCCACCCACGACTCAAAGCTCAATGCCTTCGTCCTGCTCACCCGGGACCGCGCGCTCGAAGACGCACGGCGCGCCGACGCCGAACTGGCCAGCGGCATCGATCGCGGCCCGATGCACGGCATTCCCCATGCATTGAAGGACATCTACGCCACCGCAGGCATCCGCACGACGTGTCATTCCAAGCTGCGCCTCGATGTGGTCCCTGAAGTTGACTCGGTGGTGGCGGCGAAATTCGCGGGAGGCGGCGCGGTGCTGCTGGGCAAGCTCGCCACCCATGAATTCGCCATCGGCGGCCCCAGCTTCGACCTGCCTTTCCCGCCCGCCCGTAACCCGTGGAACCGCGAGCACATCCCCGGCGGCTCCAGTTCCGGGTCGGCCGCCGCCGTGGGCTCGGGCATGGTGCGCATGGCGATGGGCTCGGACACCGGCGGCTCCATCCGCGGCCCGGCCAGCTATTGCGGGCTGGTGGGGTTGAAGCCGACCTATGGCCGCGTCAGCAGGCGCGGAGTCTTTCCACTTTCGACCACACTGGATCATTGCGGCCCGCTGTCGATCAGCGTGGAGGACACAGCCATCGCCCTGCAGGTCATCGCAGGCTTCGACCCGCTGGACGCCGCCAGCGCCGACATGGAGGTGCCGGATTTCCGGGCCGGCCTGGAAGACGGCGTGGCCGGACTTCGGATTGGCATTCCCCGCGCGCATTTCGCCGATGCGGTCTCCACAAGCCCCGAAGTGATCGCTTCCATCGATCGCGTGGCCGGATTGCTCCGCTCCGCTGGCGCCATTGTCGAAGACGTGGCGCTGCCGGAGTACGACCTGTTCGCCGCCTGTGGACGCGCCATCATGATCTCCGAAGCGTTCGGCATCCACGAGGCCGACCTGCGTGAGCGGCCGTCTGATTTCGGCTCTATCGCCTATCAGCGCTTTATCTATGGCTGCGCCATCACATCGGCCGATCTGCTCGCGGCGCAGCGGCTGCGCCGCGAGCTGACCGATGCCGTCGATGCGGTGCTCGACGAGTACGATGCGTTGCTCACTGCCTCCACCCTGATTGCGGCGCCGCGCTTTGATACGAAGCTTGACCCACGCGCCGTGGCCGGCGTGGTGCAGACCATCCAGTTCAACGTCACCGGGCATCCCGCCATATCCGTGCCGACGGAGCTGACACCGGCGGGCCTGCCGCTGGGCGTGCAGGTGGCCGGCCGCGCCTGGGACGAGGCGACAATACTTCGCATCTCACGGAGCATCGAAAAATTGTCGGGATGGGAGGACGTGGCCCGGCCCGACACCGCCTGAGACCGGCCCGATACCAGGTCGCTGGGCGACGTTCATCTTTCATAAATCGCGTTTCGTGATAAGCGAGGCGCGCCCATGTCCCGCCGGCACCGGCTTGCCGTGCCTGACAGACCGAACAAGGACGCGACCGATGAATGAGATCACGCAAACCCCGTTGCTTCCCCCTCACGACCGCATCGGGTTCAACGCAGCTGGCCATGATGCCGCCATCCTGCGCCGCGCGGTGGTGGCCCAACTCACCTACGCCGTCGGCAAGGACCCGCTGGTGGCCACCCCGCGTGACTGGTTCGTGGCCACCGCGCTGGCGGTGCGCGAATGCATCGTCGATCGCTGGATCCCCTCCACCCGCGCCACCTATGCCGAAGGCAGCAAGCGCGTCTATTACTTGTCGCTGGAATTTCTCATCGGTCGCCTGCTGTTCGACAGCCTGAGCAATCTGGGCATCACCGAGGCGATGCGCGCAGCTCTGGCCGAACTCGGCGTTGATCTCAACGAGCTGCGCGATATCGAGCCGGATGCAGCCCTCGGCAATGGCGGGCTCGGCCGCCTTGCGGCCTGCTTCATGGAAAGCATGGCCACCCTGTCGTTGGCCGCCTACGGCTATGGCATCCGCTACAACCACGGCCTGTTCAAGCAGAAGATCAAGGACGGTTGGCAGCAGGAATTCCCGGAAACCTGGCTGGCCTTCGGCAACCCGTGGGAATTTGCCCGCCCCGAAGTGAATTTCCCGGTCGGCTTCGGCGGCACGGTGGTCCCGTTCGAGCCGGTCACCAATGCCCTCGGCAATACCGACGAGCCGGATCCCCGCCACAAATGGACACCCTCCGAACTGGTCGATGCTGTCGCCTACGACACCCCCGTGGTCGGCTGGCGTGGCACCCATGTCAACACGCTGCGCCTCTGGTCCGCCCGCGCCGCAGATCCCCTGCGGCTGGACACGTTCAATCGCGGTGACCACGTCGGAGCACTCGCCAGCCGGTCCCGCGCCAACGCCATCTCGCAGATCCTCTACCCAAGCGACGAAACGCCCGAAGGCCAGGAGCTGCGGCTGCGGCAGGAGTATTTCTTCTCCTCCGCCTCGCTCCAGGATCTGCTTTTTCGTCATGTCCACCAGCACGGGGATGTGCGTTCGCTGGCCACCCACAACGCCATCCAGCTCAACGACACCCATCCCGCCATCGCCATCGCCGAGCTGATGCGCCTGCTGGTGGACCTTCACGACGTAGCCTGGGCCGAGGCCTGGGCGATCACCACCGAGACGTTCTCCTACACCAACCACACGCTGCTGCCAGAGGCGCTGGAGACCTGGCCGGTCAACCTGATGGAGCGGCTGCTGCCCCGTCACATGCAGATCATCTACCTCATCAACGCCCAGCACCTGAACCTGCTGCGCGCGCAGGGCCACGACGACTGGCGGCTGATGTCATCGGTGTCGCTGATCGACGAGCAAAGCGGCCGCCGGGTGCGCATGGGCAATCTGGCGTTCCTCGGCTCGCACAAGGTCAATGGCGTCTCGGCGCTGCACACCGAGCTGATCAAACAAAGCGTGTTCCATGATTTCCACACGCTCTACCCGAACCGCATCACCAACGTCACCAACGGCATCACCTTTCGCCGCTGGCTATTCGAGACCAATCCCGGTCTGACCAACTGCCTGGTGGACGTGATCGGGCCCGAGGTGATGGACGATGCGATGGCGCTGGAACGACTGGAGGCACACGCGACAGACACCTCGCTGCACGACCGCCTGACGCTGATCCGCCGCGCCAACAAGATCCAACTCGGTCGCGTCATCGCCGACACGCTGCAGATCGGCGTCGATCCCGAGGCGCTGTTCGACGTGCATATCAAGCGTATCCACGAATACAAGCGCCAGCTGCTGAACATCCTCGAAACGATCGCGCTCTACGAGGCCATGAAGGCGCAGCCGCAGCGTAACTGGGTCCCGCGCGTGAAAATCTTCGCCGGCAAGGCAGCGGCCAGCTATTACCGCGCCAAACAGATCATCAAGCTGATCCACGACGTGGCGCGCGTGGTCAACAATGATCCGCTGCTGCGCGGCATGCTGAAAGTGGTGTTCCTGCCGAACTACAACGTTTCACTGGCCCAGCAGATCGTGCCCGCCACCGACCTGTCCGAACAGATATCGACCGCCGGCATGGAGGCATCGGGCACGGGCAACATGAAGCTGGCGCTGAACGGCGCGCTCACCATCGGCACATTGGATGGCGCCAACGTGGAGATCCGCGACAGGGTCGGCGACAGCAACATCTTCATCTTCGGCCTGACGGCAGCCGAGGTGGAACAGCATCGCGCCCGCGGAATCGACGCCACCGCCACCATCGCCGCCTCGCCGATCCTGCGCGACGTGCTCGATGCGGTGCGCTCTGGCGTGTTCTCTGCCGACGAGCCGGACCGCTATCGCGATCTTGTCGATGCCATCACGTATTATGACCATTTTTTGGTAACCGCCGACTTCGATTCCTACGTGGCGCGACAGAATGACGTGGCGGAACTCTGGGTCGACCGCGCGCGTTGGTGGCAGGCAAGCGTGACGAACACCGCCAAGGTGGGCTGGTTCTCGTCCGATCGCGCAATTGCTGAATACAGTTCCAACATCTGGAACGCCACCCGGGTGGAATGACTCTGAGCACACATCAATGACATCGGCGTCCTGGCACGCTGATACCGCGGAAATCGAAGCCTTGGTCCAGGGCCGGCACGCCAATCCCTTCGCCCTGCTGGGTCCACATGGCGGGCTCGATGGAACAGCCATCCGTGCCTTCGTGCCGGGCGCCGAGACTGTCACCATCAGGGCCGGCGCCAATGGCGGCGTGTTGTTGGAACGTCGGGACCCCGCCGGATTTTTCGAAGGCCTCCTGCCGAACTACGATCCCGCCGGCGGCTACACGCTCGACGCCGCCAACGCCGAAGCCGCCTGGACAGTGGAGGACCCCTATCGTTTCGGCCCCGTGCTGGGCCCGACCGACGACTACCTGCTGCACGAGGGCACCCATCGCGAACTCTATCGCCGCCTAGGTGCGCATGTGATCAGGCACGAAGGCGTGGACGGCGTGCATTTCGCGGTGTGGGCGCCGAGCGCGCAGCGCGTATCGGTGGTAGGCGATTTCAACTTCTGGGACGGCCGAGTCCACCAGATGCGCATGCGTGTGGACAGCGGCGTGTGGGAGATCTTCGTCCCCCGCCTCGGCAGCGGCGTTCGCTATAAATACGAGATCCTCAACCACCACGGCGCCTTGCTGCCACTAAAGGCCGATCCGTTCGGCAGGGCCGCGGAATACCGCCCCGGCACCTCCTCGGTTGTGGCGGGCGCGCTGAAGCATAAATGGTCCGACGCCAAGTTTATGCAGCGCCGTGCCGCGCCCGATGCCGGCCGCGCGCCGATGTCCATCTACGAGGTGCATCTAGGCTCGTGGCGCCGGAACGGATCAGGCGGTTTTCTCACATACGACGAGATTGCGGACATGCTGGTGCCTTACGCCGTTGATCTCGGCTTCACCCATCTGCAGTTCCTGCCGGTCAGCGAGCATCCGCTGGATGCAAGCTGGGGCTACCAGCCGATCGGCCTATTCTCGCCCACCTCCCGCTTCGGCGACCAGGAGGGTTTTGCCCGGCTGGTTGACCGCGCCCATGCGGCAGGCCTCAGCGTCATACTCGACTGGGTGCCGGCGCATTTCCCGGTTGACCCGCACGGGCTGTCGCATTTCGACGGTACGGCGCTTTACGAGCACGCCGATCCACGTCAGGGGTTTCATCCGGACTGGAATACGGCGATCTATAATTTCGGCCGCAGGGAAGTGGCGAACACGCTGATCGCATCGGCGCTTTATTGGCTCGACACGTTCCACGTCGATGCGCTGCGCGTCGATGCCGTGGCGTCGATGCTGTATCTCGACTATTCGCGCAAACAGGGTGAATGGGTGCCGAACAGCCAAGGCGGCAACACCAATCTAGAAGCCGTGGCGTTCCTGCGCCGGGTGAATACGCTCGCCTACGGCCTTAACCCCGGCATGCAGATGATCGCTGAAGAATCGACGTTCTGGCCAGGCGTGTCGGCCCCAGTCGATGCCGGCGGCCTCGGCTTCGGCTTCAAATGGAACATGGGTTGGATGAACGACACGCTGTCGTACCTGTCCACCGATCCGCTCTATCGGCGCTGGCAGCACGACAAGCTGACCTTCGGGATAATCTACGCGTTCTCCGAGAATTTCATCCTACCGATCTCGCATGACGAGGTCGTGCACGGCAAGGGCTCGCTCTACACCCGCATCCCCGGAGACGACTGGCAGAAATTCGCCACTCTGCGCGCTTATTACGGCTTCATGTGGGCGCATCCCGGCAAGAAGCTGCTGTTCATGGGCCAGGAGTTCGGCCAGCAGCGAGAGTGGAATTTCGATCAGAGCCTGGACTGGCACCTGCTCGAGCACGATCCGGACAACCGGCATCGCGGCCTGCAGGACTGTATCCGCGACCTCAACCGCCTGCACCGAAGCGAACCTGCACTGCACGCGCGCGACTGTGAACGGGAAGGCTTCCGCTGGATCGTGTCCGATGACCGCGACCAGTCGGTGATCGGCTGGCTGCGTATGGGTGGCCCCGATGATGCACCGATCGCTATCATCACCAACTTCACACCGGTCCCGCGTGAGGGCTACCGCATCGGCCTGCCGAAAGCGGGCTTCTGGCGCGAGATACTGAACACAGACGCCGGCGGCTACGGCGGCGCCAATATCGGCAATGGCGGCGGCGTGCAGGCGCAGGATGCGCCGTTGGCCGGATTTTCAGCGTCTGCCACCATCACCGTCCCGCCGCTGGCAACGTTGTATTTCCGTGCTGAGCCTGGGTGACACAGCCCGCACAGTCGTGCTTTCCTGACGCGCTGCACACACCGATATCGGGCGATAAGGAAAAACTTTCATGCTCACGGCCCCTCCAAGCTCAGGTCCGTTGGCACGCCAGGCGATGGCCTATGTTCTGGCCGGCGGCCGCGGCACACGGCTGATGGAACTGACAGACATCCGCGCCAAACCTGCGGTGTATTTCGGCGGCAAGCTTCGCATCATCGATTTCGCCCTGTCCAACGCCCTGAATTCGGGCATTCGCCGGATGGCTGTGGCCACCCAATACAAAGCCCACAGCCTGATCCGGCACCTGCAACGCGGCTGGAACTTCTTCCGGCCCGAGCGCAATGAAAGTTTCGATATTCTGCCGGCCAGCCAACGTGTGTCGGAGGACCAGTGGTATCTCGGCACCGCTGACGCCGTCTATCAGAATATCGACATCATCGAGAGCTACGATCCCAAGTATATCGTGCTGCTTGCCGGCGACCATATCTACAAGATGGATTACGAGCAGATGCTGCAACAGCATGTCAGCGAAGGCGCTGATGTTACGATTGCCTGCGTCGAGGTGCCGATCGCCGAAGCGTCCGGCTTCGGCGTCATGCATGTGGACGAGGCCGGCCGTATCATCGACTTTCTGGAAAAGCCCGCCAACCCGCCCAGCATGCCAGGTCGTCCGGACACGTCGCTGGCCAGCATGGGCATCTATGTGTTCGAGACGAAGTTCATGTTCGAGCTGCTGCGCCGCGACGCTGCAGACCCGACCTCGTCGCATGATTTCGGCAAGGACATCATTCCAAAGCTGGTGGCCGAGGGTCGTGCCATGGCGCACCCCTTCACCCGATCCTGCGTCCGTTCGGCCTCGGAAAGTGCGGCATATTGGCGCGATGTCGGCACGTTGGACGCCTATTACTCCTCCAATATCGACCTGACCGACGTCGTGCCGGCGCTCGATCTTTATGATCAGAACTGGCCGATATGGACCTATGGCGAAATGACCGCCCCCGCCAAATTCGTCCACGACATGGACGGGCAGCGCGGATCAGCCATCAGCTCGCTGGTTTCCGGCGGCTGCATCGTGTCGGGGGCCTTGGTTCACC
>JAYTHH010000068.1:0-6714 GCA_043732745.1 Rhodospirillales bacterium | reverse complement strand
CGCCATGGCTGCACTTCACATCGTCGGCATAGATTTCCAATTGCGGCTTGCTGTCCATCTCGGCGTCCGGGCTTAGCAGCAGAGCCTGATTCATCTGGTAGCCGTCGGTCTTCTGTGCGTCGCGGGCCACTTCGATCTTGCCCTGGAACACGCCGCGCGACTTCCCCGTCAACACCGTCTTCACCGTCTGGCGGGAGGCACAATTGGGCGCGTCATGGCCGATAATGGTGGTGAAATCGGAATGCTGGTTGCCGCCGAGCAACTGGGCGGAATTCAGATGCACGATGGCATCTGGGCCCGTCAGCTTCGCGTGAATCTCGCTGCGTGCCAGACGGCCGCCCAAGGTCAGCGTGAAGCTGTCATACGTTCCATGGGTGGCGATGTCGGCATACACAGTGGACAGCACGAAGGCGGCGCGGCTCTCGTCCTGGATGCGAAGATGCGTCAGCGCAGCACCATCCGCCACGGTCACAGTGGTCACCGGATTGTGCAGATAGGTGCCCTCGCCAACAGAGATCTCGACCAAGGTCAGTTTCGCGCCTTTCGCCAGGCTGACGGTATGACGCGGATGAAATGCCACCGCGCGCCCGTTGAGATCGGTGCCAAGGCTGATCAACACCAGCGTCTCGCCGTCCACGCCTGCTGCGACGCTGATTTCCGCGCCGTCTTCCGAGAGCATCGTGTTCAGTGCCACCAGTTTCTCCGTCTCCGGATGGGCCTGGGTGCCAAAGGATGGCCCGCCGACGCGCACCGCCGCCAACGCCGGCGCATCGGACAGATCGTCGCGAAAACGCCCATCCACGAACACCAGGCGCGGCGCACCGAGATTGGGCACGCGGGCCAACAGCGCGGCACAGTCTGCAACCGGCGTCAGCGGCTCATTGAATTCCACCTCGGCCAGCGGCCGCAGGCTGGTATAGCGCCAAGCCTCCTCACGCGGCCCGGGAAGCCCACTTTTGCGCAGGAGTTCGGCAGCAGCCTCACGCACGGTGGAGTCACCGGGAAGCCTGGAGCGCAGCCCCTCGAATCGTGCCAGAAAGGTCTGCGCGGACGCTTGCAGCGCGGTGGACTTGATGGTGGCGCTCATGCCGCTTGTGCGACAATGGCGGCGTAGCCATTGGCTTCCAGTTCGTGCGCCAACTCCGGCCCACCGGAGCGGATGATCCGACCGGCCGAGAGCACATGGACGCGGTCCGGCACGATGTAGTCGAGCAGGCGCTGATAATGGGTGATGATCAGAGCAGAGAAGTTCGGGCCACGCTGGGTATTGACACCCTCGGCCACGATCTTGAGCGCGTCGATATCAAGCCCGCTGTCGGTCTCGTCCAGAATGGCGATGCGCGGCTTCAGCAGCGCCATCTGGAGCACCTCGTTGCGCTTCTTCTCGCCGCCGGAAAACCCGACATTGACGTTGCGCTTCAGCATGTCATCCGGCATTGACAGGCGCTTCATCTCGGCGCGCGCGAATTTCAGAAATTCCGGCGCCGCCATCTCGGCCTCCCCGCGCGCACGGCGCTGCGCATTCAGCGCGGTGCGCAGGAAGTTGGCGTTGCCCACGCCGGGCAGTTCCACCGGATACTGAAACGCCAGGAACACCCCGAGAGCGGCACGCGCCTCCGGATCCATCTCCAGCAGGTCCTTGCCATCAAACGATGCGGACCCGGCCGTCACCTCATAGCCCGGGCGGCCCGACAGCACGTAAGACAGCGTGGATTTGCCGGAGCCGTTCGGCCCCATGATGGCGTGCACTTCACCCGTCGGCACAACCAGATCGATCCCGCACAGGATCTGCTTGTCGCCAATGGAGGCCTCAAGGCCCCTGATCTCAAGCATTCTACTTACCTTTTCAACCAACCGAGCCTTCAAGGCTCACCGCGAGAAGCTTCTGGGCTTCCACAGCGAACTCCATCGGCAATTCCTTCAGAACCTCACGGCAGAAACCGTTTACGATCATGCCCACCGCGTCTTCCTGGCTCAGCCCGCGCGACCGGCAATAGAAAAGCTGGTCGTCACTGATTTTGCTGGTGGTGGCTTCATGTTCCAGCTTCGCAGACGGGTTGCGCACCTCGATATACGGCACCGTATGGGCGCCACATTTATCGCCGATCAGCAGGCTGTCGCATTGCGTGAAATTACGCGCGTTGTCCGCCTTCGGCAGCACCTTTACCAGGCCGCGATAGGTGTTGTTCGAACGCCCCGCGCTGATGCCCTTGGAGATGATCGTGCTGCTGGTGTTCGTGCCGATAGGGATCATCTTGGTGCCGGTATCGGCCTGCTGCATGTTGGTGGTGACAGCCACCGAGTAGAACTCACCCACGCTGCCATCGCCCTGCAGGATGCAGCTCGGATACTTCCAGGTGATCGCCGATCCGGTTTCCACCTGCGTCCAGCTGATCTTGCTGCGCGCCCCACGGCAGGCACCGCGCTTTGTCACGAAGTTGTAGATGCCGCCCTTCCCATTTGCATCGCCGGGATACCAGTTCTGAACGGTGGAATACTTGATGGTGGCATCGTCCATCGCCACAAGCTCCACTACTGCCGCGTGCAGTTGGTTCTCATCGCGCTGCGGCGCCGTGCAACCTTCGAGATATGAGACGTGGCCGCCGTCTTCCACGATGATCAGCGTGCGCTCGAACTGCCCGGTATTGCGGGCGTTAATGCGAAAATAGGTGGACAGCTCCATCGGGCAGCGCACGCCCTTGGGAATGAACACGAAGCTCCCATCGGTGAACACGGCCGAATTCAGTGCCGCAAAATAGTTGTCGCCGGCTGGGATCACCGAGCCGAGATACTTTTGCACGAGCTCCGGATGCTCCAGCACCGCCTCGGAGATCGGGCAGAAGATTACACCGGATTTTGCGAGTGTCTCGCGAAAGGTCGTGGCAACCGACACGCTGTCGAACACCGCATCAATTGCGATCGGCAGGCGCGCGCCCTCCTCCGGCTCCACGCCGGCGAGGATGGCGCGCTCCTTCAGCGGAATGCCCAATTTCTCATACATCGCGAGCAGCTCAGGATCGACCTCGTCAAGGCTTTTGGGGCCCGGCTTCTTCTTCGGCGCCGCGTAGTAATGCAGGTCCTGATAATCGATCGGTTCGTGGTGAACCATCGCCCAATTCGGCTCCTCCATCTTCAGCCAGGCCGCATAGGCCTTCAGGCGCCATTCCAGCAACCATGCCGGCTCGTTCTTGCGGGCCGAGATCAGACGGATAATGTCCTCGTTCAGCCCCTTGGGGGCCATATCCATCTCGATGTCGGTGGAAAAGCCCCATTTGTAGCCGCCCTCGATGACGGAGGCGACGGTATCGAGAGTTTCGACGACTGCGGTCATTTCGCGGTCCTATTCGGCAGGAGTAAGGGCAGACGCGGCAACCGGCAAAGCCGCGTTGCGCATATCTGCCAAGGTGATCGACATCAGGGACTGCCTGATGGCGTCGTTCACGAAATCCCAGCGGCCATTGACGGCGCACACGTCGCGCACCTCGCATCCGCCGAGCGCACCGTCCACACAGGCGGTAAGCGCGATCGGCCCGTCGATGGCGGCGATCACGTCGGCCACCGAGATGGTCTCCAGCGGGCGGATCAGCCGGTAGCCGCCTCGTGCGCCGCGCTGCGACAGCACCAGGCCCGCGGCACTCAGCGCCTTTAGTACCTTGGCCACCGTGGGTTCCGGCACGCAGGTGGCCGCCGCGATGGAAGGCGAGGTCTGGATAGACGCCTCGCAGGCCGGTTCGGCTGACAGCCGCACCAGCACTACAACGGCATAATCGGTGAGTTTGGAAACCCGGAGCATGACGGTTTGACCCTAATCGGACCCGCTCGGTCCTGATTAGAGGAATTGGTCCATCGGGCCCCATACGTCAAGGCGGGGCAGGGCTTTAATGCACCGCGAATGTCAGGCATTCCTAGGTTGGGCAACGCCAGATTGCTGACGTTTGCCGGGCAACGGCCAAAAATCGAATGGGAGATGAACATGCTCAAAGGCAAGGTTGCGGTCGTGACAGGCGCAGGTGGCGGGATCGGGCGAGAAATCGCAGTGGCCATGGCGGTGGCCGGCGCACGCGTGGTGATCAACGATATCGGCGCCTCGCTGTCCGGCGAGGGCCTGTCCGCCAGCCCCGCGGAACAGACAAGGCAGATCATCGAGCAGCGCGGCGGCGAGGCGGCCATCAGCACCGACAGCGTGTCCGAATGGACCTCCGCCCAGCGCATCATCCAGACCGCGATGGACGCATTCGGACGTATCGACATCGTGGTCAACAACGCCGGCATTCCCCGCGATGTGATCTTCCACAAGATGACGCCGGAGGACTGGCTGTCCGTCATCAACGTGCACCTGAACGGCAGCTTTTTCGTCAGTCGCGCCGCCGCCGAGCATTTCCGCGCCCAGTGCAACGGCGCCTTCGTCCACATGACCAGCACATCCGGCCTCGTCGGCAATTTCGGCCAGGCCAACTACTCCGCCGCCAAGCTCGGCATCACCGCTTTGTCCAAATCCATCGCGCTGGACATGGCGCGCTACAACGTCCGCTCCAACTGCATCGCCCCCTTCGCCTGGAGCCGCATGACCAGCTCGATCCCGGCCGAGACCGAGGCGCAGAAGGCCCGCGTCGCCAAACTCCAGCAGATGACCCCCGATAAGAACGCCCCGCTCGCGGTCTATCTCGCCTCCGACTCGGCATCGGATGTGTCTGGCCAGATCTTCGCCAGCCGCTACAACGAGATCTTCCTCATGAGCCAAAGCCGCCCGCTGCGCAGCGTGCATCGCAGCGAGGGCTGGACGCCCGAACTGATCGCCGAACACGGTGCGCCCGCTTTGCGCGCATCCATGCTGCCACTGGATCGCAGCCAGGACGTTTTCAGCTGGGACCCCGTCTGATACAACACAGTCCTGATGCCGGGTATTCCGGCATCAGGACTGGCTGACGCTACTCGCCCGGGTCGATCCGCGCACCCGGGGTGGAGAAGGCGATGTCGACCGGCTTTTGGATGGTGTTGAGGACCGCGGCGGCGCCAATGCCGCCCGCGACCATCACCACAACCGCTAAAAGAAACATACGCATGATGCTGGCTTTCTATTCTGCCGGATGCTGAATGGGCTTGGCGATCCTGGCCATTTCCTCTTCCACCCAAAGGCTATGATGCTCCTTGGCCCATTTCAGATCGACCTCGCCGGTATTCATGGCGTCGATGGCGCCCTCCATACCGATCGATCCGATGTAGATGTGGCCAAGCATGGCTGCGATCATCAGCAACGAGATCCCGCCGTGCAGCACCTGCGCCAATTGCATGCCAGTGATTCCAGTAACGTAGAACGGGAACATCAAGGCAAGACCGGTCACGGCCAGTCCGCCACCACCGAGCACCACGATCCAAAAGACCACCTTTTGGCCACCGTTGAATTTTTCGGCTGGCGGGTGACGATGGCCCACGAAGCCGCCGCCCTGTTTGAACCACTCCACGTCGATGCGGTTGGGGATGTTCTGGCGCAGCCAAACCAGAAACATCAGGATCACGCCGGCGATGAACGGGAAGGCCAAAAAGTTGTGTGAGAACTTCAGCCATTCCGACAAAGTGGTGAACGCGCCGTTGCCGATCAGCGGCAGCACCACCACGCGCCCGGCGACCATATTGAGACCTGAAATCGCCAGGATGCACCACGATGCAGCGGTCACCCAATGCATGAAGCGCTCGAACGAGCCGAAGCGCAGCAAGGTTGCCACGCCCCGCCCCCCCTCGATGCGGATGCGGCCACGGAAGATTAAAAACAGCGTGAGCAGGCCGAGCATCCCCAGCACGCAGGCAGCGGTGATCCACAGCAGCGGGCCACGCCGATAGTCACGCCAAACGCGGCCATCTGGCTGAATCAACGTGGCGGCGCGCTCGTCAGGAAGGGTGATATTGCCTTGCACGTTGCGAAGCTTGGCCAGCAGGTCCTGCTCGTGCACTTCCACCTTGTCGGGATTGAACCCTTGCGTCGGCGCAGCCTCGCGCACCGCCGAGCCCTGCGCCGATGGCCCGCCGGTGGCCGGCTGCGCGATGGCCGACGCGGCGGCAAGACTGAACAAAGCTGCTGCCAAGAAGCCGATCAACCGATTCCACCTAAACAGGTCCCGCTTAAACATTTCCTGCTTAAACATTGGCCGCTCAAACATTAATCGTCTCCTGATAGGCGGTCTGCCAACCCCAGGACCCCGAGTTATACCCACGTTTCAGCACGCGCTCGCGGTAGATGCGCGCGATGATCTCGCCGTCGCCAGCCAGCAGCGACTTCGTCGAGCACATCTCGGCACAGAGCGGTAACTTGCCCTCGGCCATCCGGTTCGCACCGTATTTGGCGAATTCCGCAGCCGATCCGTCCGCACCCTCAGGCCCGCCCGAGCAATATGTGCACTTGTCCATTTTGCCGCGGCTGCCGAAATTCCCGAGCTTGGGATATTGCGGCGCTCCAAACGGGCAGGCGTAGAAGCAATAGCCGCAGCCGATGCACAAATCCTTGCTGTGCAGCACCACGCCGTCGGCCGTGGTATAGAAGCAGTCCACCGGGCAAACGGCGGCACACGGCGCATCATTGCAATGCATGCACGCCATCGAAACCGACCGCTCACCCGGCTTGCCGTCGTTGATCGTCACAACGCGACGCCGGTTGATGCCCCACGGCACCTCGTTGGCGTTTTTGCAGGCTGTCACACAGGCGTTGCATTCGATGCAGCG
>JAYTHH010000067.1:0-1943 GCA_043732745.1 Rhodospirillales bacterium | reverse complement strand
ATCCTCATCGGCATGATGCTGTTCCGCCGCGAAGGGCTGATCCCCGCGAGCCGAAAGGTGCCCGTGCTAAACTTTGCGGCCCAGCACGCCGAAGTTCGCCGCGGCGGCTTCGCCAATCTGGAGAACATCCCGCGCTGGGCGCCCGGGTCCGGCAACGCGCTGGAAATCCGCGACGTGACGGTGAAGTTCGGCGGCCTCGTGGCGCTCAACGCCATCAACATCACGCTGCCCGCCGGCGGCGTGGTGGCGGTGATCGGGCCGAACGGCTCTGGCAAATCTACTTTGTTCAATGTCATCACCGGGCTGGTCGAGGCGCAGTCAGGCTCGATCAAATCCTACGGCGTGGAATTGCTCGGCCTCCTGCCGCATAAAATTCTGGAGCTGGGCGTTGCCCGCACCTTCCAGAACATCCGGCTTTTCCCGAACCTGACGGTTCTGGAGAACGTCCTGATCGGCCAGCACGCGCGGCTCAAAAGCGGCGCCTTTTCATCGGTTCTGCACACGCCGGGCAATCGGGCGGAGGAGGCCCGCGCGCTGGCCTGGGTCTCCAACATCATCGCCATGTTCGGCAACCGCCTGACGCCCCGCGCAGCCCAGGCGGTGGCCGGCCTGTCCTATGCCAACCGCAGGCGCGTCGAGATTGCCCGCGCGCTGGCGTCACGTCCAAAAATCCTGCTGCTGGACGAGCCAACCGCCGGCATGAACCCCGCCGAAACACTGGAACTCGCCGAGCAGATCAAAAGCCTGCACGACCTCGGCCTGACCATCCTGATCATCGAACACAAGCTTGACGTCGTCACCAAACTTGCCGACAACGTCATCGTGCTCGACCACGGCGACAAGATCGCCGAGGGCACGCCCGATGTGGTCCGGCGCGACGAAAAGGTCCTCACCGCCTATCTCGGCCGCGCCGCACGCGCCGCCATCCAGGAGACCGCCAATGTCGGCTAACGACGCTCCAGCCAACGGCGATCTGCTGCTCGAATTCAAGGGTATCAACACGTATTACGGCGACCTGCACGCCCTGAAGAACGTGAACTACACCATCGGCCGCGGCGAGATCGTCTCCCTCCTCGGCGGCAACGCCTGCGGCAAATCCACCACCATGAAAACCATCATGGGCGTCGTCCGCCCCCGCACCGGCACGGTCATCTTCGACGGCCGACCGATCGAAAACCTGCCCACCTCCGAACGGGTCAAACGCGGCATCGCCCCGGTGCTGGAGGCCCGCCGCCTGTTCCCGCGCATGACGGTATACGAGAACCTCGAAATGGGCGCCTACACGCAAAAGCGCGGCGCCCAGTTCCACGACGACCTGGAACGCGTCTACGAACTCTTTCCTCGAGTCAAGGAACGCCGCAACCAACTCTCCGGCACGCTCTCCGGCGGCGAACAACAGATGGTCGCCATCGGCCGCGCCCTGATGGCCCGCCCCCGCCTGATCTGCATGGACGAACCTTCGATGGGCCTGTCACCGCTTTATGTGGAACAGGTGTTCGACATCATCCAGACCATCAACAAACAGGGCATGACCATCTTCATGGTCGAGCAAAACGCCGCCATGGCCCTGTCCATCGCCCACCGCGCCTACGTCCTGCAAACCGGAGTGGTGGTCCTATCAGGCACCGCCGCCGAACTGCGCGAGAACGAAGACATCAAACAGGCCTATCTCGGCGAGATGCAGGTCGACGCGGCGTAGAGTTGACGAAGTCCACCGTCCCAACGGGCTCAATTTTCGCGCTTGAAGCCCCAGAGCTTTTTCCGATCGATAGGGATCGGAAAAAAATCTCTAGGTCTATGTTTTATCGAGCATCTTTATCCGATCGGATGATTCCGATTGGTCGGATGATGCTTGTCTTATGACCTTCCTGCCCTGTTGAGCGAAGATGGGGTGCCGCCGACGAGGTGCCAACTCGCCGGCGGCGGGAGGGGTTGGGTCGGGA
>JAYTHH010000066.1:0-1946 GCA_043732745.1 Rhodospirillales bacterium | reverse complement strand
GGGTCGTCCTGGGCCAGCGGCGACACGTTGCTGCACACCAAGATCAAGTCTGTGCCAAGTGCCTGCATGACGTCGAATTTGCGCTCGGCGCGGTCCATGTTGCGCACGCGCTGTCCCTCCGGCATCGCTTCGAAATCACGGAATGGCTGGAATATGGTGATCGAGAGGCCAAGGTCGGCGGCCATGCTTCTGACGTCTGCAGGGGAGCCGTCGAAGGTGAGCAGGTCGTTTTCGAACATCTCGAAACCGTCGAAGCCAATATTGGCTGCCGCCTCGAGCCGCTCCTGCAGCGATCCACTGAGCGAGACGGTGGCGATGGAGGTGGCGTGGCGGGACAGTGTGCGGGCGGAAGCATGGATCATGCGGCACCGAATGGTTGGATCATCGGCCGCATGGTGGCCGGAATCGCCGCAAGAAGAAAGCTTTGAGCCGTCAATTCCGCAGTGGACCGGCACGTCGATACAATCAGGGACGAACGGCAGGCGTCTCGATGACCAGGTCCCGCGCACGGTCAGCGAGATAGATTTCGATGGCCACCAGCTCGGGCGCATCGGGAGCAAACGGCGTGGCACGCACGCCGGTGAGGCAGTTGCGGATGCGGCGATAAAGCGAGCCCATCGATTGCCACTCCAGGCGATACAGCGGGTATCCGTTGGTGTGGCCCTGCGGCATCAGGATTCCCGCCAGTTTTTGCCCGGCGAGGCTGTCATGGCACTGATGGCAGGACAGGTTGAGCTGGCCGAACTGCGTTGCATACAGCCTGGCGCCCTCGTCGTGGAACGGTTGCATCGGTCCATCCTGCTGAACCTGCACCGGCATGCCGCGCGACTGCAGGCCGACCAACGCGGTAAGGCTCAACAGGGCGTTACTGTCCTGTTTGAGCCTTTCAGCCAATTGATACGTGGTGCGGCAAAGATTGATGCGCTGTGCCAACGTAAGCGGCCGGCCGTGTGCGGCGTCGAACGCCGGGTAACGAGCGGCCACGCCGCGCATCGAAGCGGGCGCGCCGTGGCAGTCGGCGCAGGATTTTCCATCGTCATGCGCCGGGGCTGACCACAGGGTTTCACCCTGTTGCACCCACAGAAAAGCCGGATTTGCGCTGTCGTCATCCTGAATCGCGCGCGTGGCCGGGCTGGCGTCGGTGTAGCCGGATCTGGGGACGGATGCGCCAGCCATCACAACAACGGTGAGAAGCGCTGCACCCAGACATCGTCCGGCACCGCGGATCATTCGACGAGGATCGCCGCGCGTTCGACCTGTTCGGTGCCGTGATCGTCGATGAACGAAAACACGATGGTGCCGCTGTCCTCGGCCACGGCGAAGAACGACAGGAACGGGTTGGCGGCGATGGCCGGGAACAGCTCCGCCTCCAGCACCACCTGGTTGTTATAGGTGCAGAGAAAACTGTGGATGATGTCGCGCGGAATCGGCTGACCCATCTCGTTACGGCGCTGGCCGGATTCCATTGGATGCGAGATCAGCACTTTGATCTCGATGATCTCGCCGCGATGCGCCTTCTTCGGCACGTTGATGAGCACCCGAACCATCCGGCCTACTCCAGGCACGCGGCGAGCGTCACGAGAAGATCCACGCTGTCGGTGTAGCAGGTGCCGTCCGTCATGTCGGCGATGGCGATCACCGTCTGCGAGGTGGAGAGGCGGATGCGCGTGGCGATTCGCGGCCTGCCCGTCGCCGGGCCAAATCGAAAACTGCCGACGCGGGGTAGCGGGTTGCCCTCGGCGAACACATGGATGGCACGCACCTCGCCGGGCAAGGCGTCGATGCTGGCCGACAGCGCCACGGCGTTGCCGTTCTCCACCAGGACCGGAAGGTCGAGCTTCAGGCGGCCTTCCTTGGGCCGCGTGTCACCGATGATGGCCTTGATGGCAGCCTTCACCTCCGCCGGGGTGGCGCGCGCCGGCGCCCAGATCACCGGAAGCAGGCAC
>JAYTHH010000065.1:0-1949 GCA_043732745.1 Rhodospirillales bacterium | reverse complement strand
TAATCCCGACCCAACCCCTCCCGCCGCCGGCGAGTTGGCACCTCGTCGGCGGCACCCCATCTTCGCTCAACAGGGCAGGAAGGTCATAAGACAAGCATAATGACCAAAGGTGGAATCACCGAGAGGTCTGAATCAGGCGATGAAACAACGGGTTAGATCGGGGTGATTTCAAAGTGCACTCGAATGCAAGGCAGTGAAGGGATGAGCATGAACTGGATTGCGCCGCTGATGCGCGAGCTGAAGGCGCCGATGATCCATCCCAGGCCGTCGGTCGAGGACAGTCTGGCGCTTAATCTGAACGAAAGCCCGATCGGCCCGTCGCCGCTGGCGATCGCGGCAGCGCAGCGTGCCATCGCCGGCGTCAACCGCTATCCGCCCACCGATGGCGGCACGCTGGTGGCGGCGCTTTCGGCCCATACCGGCGTACCCGCTGATCGAATCAGCGTGTCCGTCGGCTCGGACATGATGCTGCATCTGCTGTGCATGGTGGCACTGGCGCCAGGTCGCAGCGCCGTGCTGCCCTATCCGTCGTTTCCCCGCTACGGCCTCTCCACCCGCATCGCCGGCGCCCGCGCCATTCTGGTGGAGGTCACGCCGGACGGCTCCAACGATCCGGAACGAATACTTGCGTCGGTGGCCGATGACACCAGCATCGTTTTCTGCTGCACCCCCAACGGCAACACCGGCGGCGTGCTGTCCCGCGCGGCATTGCGCCACATCGCGCTGCACGTGCCAGACAATATTCTGCTGGTGGTGGACGAGGCCTATGCCGAGTTCGACGCCAGCGCCGACACACTCGCCGTGCTGGCCGAGCGCGCCGGCCCCTGGGTGGTGGTGCGCACCTTCTCCAAGGCCTATGCACTCGCTGGCCTACGCGTGGGCTATGCGCTGTGCTCCGATGCACGCGTGGCCGAAGCGATGCGCGCGGCGCGGCCGATCTTCGAGATGACAACCCCTGCTTTGGCCGCAGCCGAGGCGGCTCTGTCCGACACCGCGCATCTGCGCATGATGCTCGATCTGATCGCCGCCGGCCGCACGCAGCTCACGCAGGGACTTCAGGCGCTCGGCTTCTCACCTTTGCCGTCGGCGGCGAATTTCGTCACCACCGACCTGCGCCGCCAGGCCGGCCCGGTGCTGCGTGCGATGGAATGCCAGGGCGTGCTGGTGCGCGGCGTGATGGACCCGGGCTACGAAAACTTCCTGCGCATTACCGTGGGGCTGGAGGCGGAGAACGCCAGGGCGCTGGCATCTTTGAGATCGGCGCTCGCATAGATCAGCCGCGCTGGCGATGACAGCCAGGCTCGCACAAAGCCATTTCGATGACCTCCACCGCCTTTTGCTGGCATTTATCGCATTTCAGCCGCTGTTGCAGCGTGGACAGCGGCAACTGCACGCCGAACCTGCGCAACGCCAAGGCTAACGGGAACGCGCCCATGTGGTTGCACTGCCGGCAACGTGCCATCAGCACATGGCCATGTCGGTCGCCGGTCAGGCTGCCGAGGCGTCGTGTGGGGTCGATCAGCTTTCCAAATGCGGCCATGGGCGCATATAAGCGCTAGAACAAAATAAGAACAAGCGGCAGAATTGCGGGGCCGCCGGATCTGGTGCAGGCTCATGTGAGATCATACCCATAAAGGCCGGAAGATGCCGCATTCAGCCGCACGAACGATCGATGTCGACGCTATTCCTGTCATCGACATTGCCCGTCTGGCCTCCGGCGATGCCGGCGATACCAAGGCGGTTGCCACCGAGATGCTGGCGGCGGCCGAAGCAACCGGCTTCTTCTACGTCGCGGGCCACGGCGTGCCCGCGGAGCTTGTCGATGCCGTGTTCAAGGTATCGAAAGCCTTTTTCACCGCGCCGCAGGCCGATAAGCAGCGCGTGACAGTCAATCAATGGCATCGCGGCTTCATCCAGACCGGCGAGGCCAAGATGTACCCGGGCAGCCG
>JAYTHH010000064.1:0-1950 GCA_043732745.1 Rhodospirillales bacterium | reverse complement strand
GGGTGAGACTGACTTGTGTCGCGCTGTTCCCATGCAGGTCCGACCGCATGCTGCCCGCAATCGAGTCCGGCCCCGGCGGCGTAGCCGCCGAGGTGTGCCCCCTGTCGCGGCGCAGACGGGCAGCGAAAAATGGTTGGCTCAATAGGACCTCGTTCGCCGTGAAAGACCATTAGTAATAAAACAGCACCGTTGTTAGGGAATCCTTTAAAATCAATACAAATATCAGAGTTATGACAGCAAGCTTCGCAACAGTCCAAATATCTTTTATAAGTTATTTGTCTTCTATAGGTATATTCAGTCGCTACATCATCCTGGAGCGCAGGTTCGACAGAACGACCAGCGTACCTCCGACCATGAGTGCAACGATCAAGGACGAGAACAACAACAGCATCAGGTCGGCTCGGGCTGAGCGCTGCAAATCAATGTGCAGGAAACAGCGGAAGTGCACAAGAATCTGCACGAAGCCGAGGCCAAGCACGGTGTAGAAAGCCTCCGGCCCACTGAGCAGGCGAAGGTAGACGAGGCCGAATGCGCCGAGGGTGAGCAACAGGGCCATAGCGTAGCCCGCGACATAAGTCAGCGCCTCGCGCAGCTCGCTGCGGGGCGGGGTCAATTCATCAGCCCCTGCAAGTAGACGACCGAGAAGATTGCGATCCAGATCACGTCGAGAAAATGCCAGAATAGACTGAGGCGGATCAGGTTGACCTTCACTTGACTGTCGCGTCCGAGAACGGCCAATTGCACAATCATCACGATGATCCAGATTGAACCGATCGTGACGTGCAGTCCGTGCATGCCGACGAGCACGAAAAACGCGGAGAGAAAGCCACTGCGGTCGGGTGTCGCATGGTCGGCCGCCATCGCAGTAAAATCGTATGCTTCCATGCCGAGGAAGGCAAGTCCTAACACCAGGGTCGTGATCAGCCAGACCACCAGGGCAGTCCGCCTGTCGTGCTTAAGCGCGATCGAAGCCGTGCCGAATGTGAAGGAAGACGTGAGCAGGATCAGCGTCTCAAGGAAGGCGGGACCGATCTTGAACTCTTGCGCCGGGCCGGGTGCGCCGCCCGTGGCGCCCAGCATCGTTCCGTAAATGGTGAAGAGCAGCGCGAACAGCACCGCGTCGCTCATCAGGAATATCCAGAAACCAAACACGTCGCTCTCGGCCGTTTCCAGAACCTCGGGATCGCCCGGGAGGTTAAGGCCGGCGTGGCGAAGCCGCGGCTCTATGCCATCCATTGCGCGAGCCCCTCATTGCGTTCGGACTGTTCGAGCTGCCGCTCGATCGGGCACGCGGAATTGGCCTGCGCGAGCCAGTTTCGATCGACAGCTTCGACCGTCGTAGCGGGGATGATGCGGGTGACATCACGCATGAACGAGCGGGCGATGGCGGTGGCGATCGCGATGGCCAGGAAGAGTGCGGCCATCCACCAGATCCGCCAGATCAGGCCAAAGGCGCATACCGCGGCAGCCAAGCCGATGATCATGCCGCACGCCGATTCCTTCGGCAGCTCGATATCCCGGTAATGATCGGCTGGCTTGTAGGCGCCGGAGCTACGTTTGCGCCAGTAGAAGGCGTCGCGGCTGCCCACCTGCGGAATAGTGGCGAAATTCCATTCCGGCGGCGGTGCGGCAATCGACCATTCCAGGCCGCGTGCGTCCCACGGATCCCCGACGGGCACGCGGTTCGCGTCGCGGTCCCTGATACTGACGTAAAGCTGGACAAACAGACTGACAAGGCCGGTGGCCAAAACGATGGCACCGCCAAGCGCCACCAGCAGCCAAGGGCGGAAGGCCGGGTCGAAGATCTGCTGCGTCCGCCGGGCCATGCCGGCGGCGCCGAGCACGTAAAGGGGCATGAAGGCCAGGTAGAAGCCCGCTACCCAGCAGGCCACCGAGATCCGTCCCCAGAGCTCGTTCAGGCGAAAGCCGAACGCCTTGGGAAACCAATAC
>JAYTHH010000063.1:0-1958 GCA_043732745.1 Rhodospirillales bacterium | reverse complement strand
TTTCCGATCGCATGAATGCCTATCACGCCAAGATGGAGCAGGTTCTCGGCAGGGACTATGATGGATTCAGCGCAACTGGACTTGGCGAGCTTCGCGAGGATGCGGCCGTGCTTGCCTATCTCATCGGCGACATCTCGGCCCATTCGCCAGTCGAGGCAGATGACCCTGGCTACCCTCTGCTTCTTGATGGTGTTTCGACCAGCGTGACGTCGCTGGCCAAGGCCGCCCAAGCGGGCGACGGTGCCGCTGCTAAGCGTGCGGTGGACGGCCTCAAGGTACCATACTCAAAGTTCTTTCTGAAATTCGGCTGAGCCGGACACCGCGCGCGAATCAAAGCGGCCTCGCGACCCTGCCGATAACACCAATACCAACAGCGTGGGTTTGAATGGGTGTGGGGGGCCAGGCACTGATCTGCACGGTAATACCAAGTTTCTTTAACTAGAACTCATTGGCCCAATCACGGAGACCGATGGACATGATCTTCCAGGGCTGATCGACGAGCTTGTTCCAGGACTCGCAGCAGTGGTCGACAATGTCCTCGTAGGATTTGAACACCCGGTTCGATAGCCAGTTGTCGCGCATGAACTGCCAGATATTTTCCTGCGGATTGAGCTCGGGGCTTTTGGAGGGGAGCGCGATGATGGAGATGTTGTCGGGCACATCGAGTTTGCCGGTGGTGTGCCATCCGGCCTGATCCATGAGCAGCACGGCATGGGCGCCGGGAGCGACAGTGCGCGAGATTTCCGCCAGGTGGAGGTTCATCGTCTGGGTGTTGCAGCAGGGCAGGACCAACCCCGCGGCCTTGCCCTGCTGTGGGCAGATCGCCCCGAAGATGTAGGCCGACTTCGTCCGTTGATCATGGGGTGCCGAGGGCCGCGTCCCGCGTTTTGCCCAGCGCCGGGTGATCTTGTTCTTCTGTCCGATCCTCGCCTCGTCCTGGAACCAGATCTCTATCGGTGTGCCTGGCGGGAGGCTCGTTCTGACCTTGTCCAGTTCGGCAGCGAAGCCCCCTTTTTGAACGCCTCGATTGCCGCTGGATCCTGAGCATGGTGCTTGGGCCGGGCCGACAGCTTGCGGTAGCCAAGCGCCCGCAACTCGCGGCTCAGCGTCGGCTTGGAAACCGACACGGCGAACTCATCCCACAGCCATTGCATCAGATCGATGATCCGCCAGCGGACCACGCCATCGACCGCCGCTATCGGGCCGCGCTCGAGCGTTTCCAGAAGCGCCGCGCGATGCGTGGCGTTGAGCCGTGAAGGCGGGCCTGGCGCTTTCCTGTCGATCAGCCCGGCGGGCCCGTCCGCGTTGAACTTCACTACCCAGTCCCGGATGATCTGCAACGTCACCCCGCCAAGTCGCGCTGCCTCGGTGCGCGTTGCGCCCTCGTAGATCGCCGCCAGCGCCAGCAACCGCCGCGCCTGCCCGCCATCCTTGGACTGCCGCGCCGCCGCCCTCACCAAGGCCGCATCAAAGTCGGTGCGAAGCGGGATCGGCATGGCAAACTCCAGATCGTTTGCCACCTTGAATCAGCACAAGCTCCACCTGGCAACCCCACCCGAGTCAACCTCCCCGAGACTTGGTATCACTACCTGGTTGGTCTGCACCGCCGCGTCGATCAACACCGCCAGCACCGCGAGCACGATCAGCGCCGGCGTCGCCACGGCCCAGACGGTACCGGCGAAGCAGAGCGCGAGAATAAGCATGGCGCCGATGGTGGCGCCGCGCACCCAGCCGCGATCGGCGAGGCGCCCGGCAAAGGGCGCGGCGACCGCGCCGCCGACCCCGGCGAGGGCAAACAGGGCGATCCCCTGCTGGCTCAAGCCGAATCGCTCGGCAAGCATCAGCGGCGCCGCGGTCCAGAACAGCGTGAACGCCCCGAACATCAGGCACTGATAGGCCGCGCGCTGCCGCAGCACCGGCAGATCCCGCACCAGCCCCAGCATCGAGCCTACGATCTG
>JAYTHH010000062.1:0-6786 GCA_043732745.1 Rhodospirillales bacterium | reverse complement strand
GGAACATCTCGGTGCCGAGCTGCTGCACGAGCGCCTGCCGGGCATTTCCGAAACCGCGAAGGTGTTCGCCGGTGTGGATGTGACCAAGGAAGCCATCCCGGTGCTGCCCACCGTGCACTACAACATGGGCGGCATTCCCACGAACTACCGCACTGAGGTGCTGCGCCCGACGGCGTCCAATCCGGATGCCATCGTGCCCGGCCTGATGGCTGTGGGCGAAGCGGCCTGCGTCTCTGTCCATGGCGCCAACCGCCTCGGCACCAATTCGCTGCTCGACCTCGTGGTGTTCGGCCGCGCGGCCGCGCATCGCGCGTCTGAGATCCTCAAGCCCGGCGCCTCGCAGGCGGCGTTGCCGTCCCGCGCCGGTGAGGCTTCGCTCGACCGGTTCGACCGCACCCGCAACGCAAAGGGCGGCACCAAGGTTGCCGAGATGCGCGACACCCTGCAGCGCACGATGCAGGCGCATGCCGCGGTGTTCCGCAATTCCGAGAGCCTGACGCAGGGCGTCAACAAGATGAAGAAGCTGTGGGCCGGCCTGCCCGACCTGCAGATCACCGATCGCAGCCTGATCTGGAACAGCGATCTCGTGGAGGCGCTCGAACTCGACAATCTGATGGGCAACGCCATGACCACGATGGTCTCGGCCGAGGCCCGCACCGAAAGCCGCGGCGCCCAGGCGCATGACGACTTCCCGGATCGCAACGACGCGGAGTGGATGAAGCACACGCTGTCCTGGTGCAACGACAAGGGTGAGGTCACGCTCGGCTACCGCCCGGTGAAGATGCAGACCTTGACCAACGAAGTGTCGGTTTTCCCACCGAAGAAGCGCGTTTACTAAGGAATTTTTGCGACATGGCCGAATTCACCCTGCCCAAGAATTCCAAGGTTCAGAAGGGCAAAACCTTCGCCGCGACCGGGGCTGTGAACGCCAAGGCGTTCAGCATCTATCGCTGGGATCCCGATAGCGGCGAAAACCCGCGGATGGACACCTACGAGATCGATCTCGACAAGTGCGGCCCGATGGTTCTGGACGCGCTCGTTAAAATCAAGAACGAGGTCGACACCACCCTCACCTTCCGCCGCTCATGCCGCGAGGGCATCTGCGGCTCCTGTGCCATGAACATCGACGGCACCAACACGCTGGCCTGCCTCAAGCCGATCGCCGACGTGAAGGGCGAGGTGCGCATCAACCCACTGCCTCATATGCCCATAATGAAGGACCTGGTGCCTGACCTGTCGCACGCTTACGCGCAGTATCGCTCCATCGAGCCCTGGCTGCAGTCCGACACCCCGGCCCCGCCGGATGGCGAGCGTCGCCAGTCGAAGGAAGAGCGCGCGAAGATGGACGGCATGTGGGAGTGTATCCTGTGCTTCTGCTGCACCACGTCCTGCCCCAGCTATTGGTGGAATTCCGATCGTTATCTCGGCCCCGCCACTCTTCTGGCGGCCTATCGCTGGATCGCCGACAGCCGTGACGAGCGCACCGGCGAGCGTTTGGATGCGCTGCAGGACCCATTCAAGCTGTATCGCTGCCACACCATCATGAACTGCACACAGACCTGCCCCAAGGGTCTAAATCCCGGCAAGGCCATCGCCGAGATCAAGGCCCTGATACTCGAGCGTCAGGGCTGATCACCGGCGTAGCACCGACATGGCATTCAGCGGTGATCCGGCCAATCCGCGAGGCTGGGCCGCCGCCTGGTTCGACAGCCTGTTCGTCGACCATTCGGTGCTGCGCCTGGCCTGGGACAATTTCGCCGAGGTCATTCCTGCCAAGCTCTACCGCGGCAATCACCCCACGCCGGCACGGTTGGCGCGGCTGAAGCGCAAGCTTGGGCTGGTTACGCTGATCAATCTACGCGGCCATCGCAAATGTGGCTCCGACGCACTGTCGCGTGATGCGGCGGGGCGGCTGGGCCTTATTCATATCGACATGGCGTTCGAGAGCCGGGGCGCCCCGCATCGCGACCGCATTCTCCGATTCGCAGAGATCTATCGGACCCTCCAGACGCCCGCGCTGATGCACTGCAAGTCGGGCGCCGACCGCGCCGGACTCGCATCGGCGCTCGCAATCATCTTCGAAGGCGGCACCTCGGCCCAGGCACTGCGCCAGCTCTCGCTGCGCTTTGGCCATTTCAAACGCTCCAAAACCGGCATCCTCGACGCGTTCTTCCTGCTTTACGCCGAGCAGGCCGAGGGTCGCGTCCCGTTCCTGGACTGGGTGCGCGACCAATACGATGAGGATAAGCTGCGCGCATCGTTCCGCGTGCACGGCCTGTCCAGTTTTGTCAACGACCACATACTCGCCCGCGAGTAGCTTGCCCGCGAGTAGTTGGGCGACCCCATTTCCCCGCGTCGTAATTCGCGCTATCCCGCGCCGCACAATGGACACGCAAACCCCTCTCGAAGACTTCTCCGCGGGCCCCCTGCCGGCGTATCGCGCCCGTGTGGCGGGCGGCGATCTCGCGTCCGATCCGTCACAGGCCTTGGCGATGGAACGGCTTCAGAGCCTATGGGTGAAATTGCGGGGCTACGACCCGGCGCCAGCGGCACAAGCGGCCAAGGCCGGGCTGCTTGCTCGGTTTCGGCGCCGCAAGCCGGCCGACTGGTCGGACACCGACTATCCGCATGGCCTGTATCTTGTCGGCGAGGTCGGCCGCGGCAAATCCATGCTGATGGATCTGTTCTTCGAGAGCAGCGACGTCGCCCGCAAGCGCCGGCTGCATTTCCACCAGTTCATGCAGGAAAGCCACAGGCGCATCCACGCCTGGGAAAAGGCCAATCCCGGCAAGGCCGACCCGATCCCGCCTCTGGCCGACATCATCGCGGCTGAAGCCGCCCTGCTGTGCTTCGATGAATTCCAGGTCAACGACATTGCCGACGCCATGATCCTGGGCCGGCTGTTCCAGGCGCTGTTCGACCGCGCTGTGGTTGTGGTGACCACGTCGAACACAACGCCGGACGACCTGTTCAAAGGCCAGCCGGGACGGGACGCGTTTCTGCCGTTCATTGGTATGATCAAGCAGCATCTCGACGTGCTCGTGCTGGAAGGCGGCCGGGATTTCAGGCGCGCCCGGCTGCGCGGCACCGCCACCTGGCACGTTCCCGCCGATGGGCGCGCCGAGCGTGCGTTGGATGGTGCGTTTTCCGATCTCACCGGCCGCGCCACGCCGTGTGCCGAAACATTGATGGTGATGGGCCGCAAGTTGCTGGTTCCGGTTTCAGCCGACGGCGTCGCGCGCTTCGATTTCGAGGATCTGTGCGGCCAGGCGCTCGGCGCCGGCGACTATCTGGCGCTGGCCACGCATTTTCACGCCCTGGTGCTGGACGACATCCCCCGCCTGTCGCCGGACAACTACGACCGCGCGCGCCGCTTCATCGTGTTAGTCGACGCGCTCTATGATCATCGCGTCAAGCTGGTCGCGTCCGCCGCGGCACTGCCGGACCAGCTCTATCAGCGCGGCGAAGGCGCAAAGGCGTTCGAACGCACGGCCTCGCGCCTGGAGGAGATGCAGAGCCAGGCCTATCTCAGCCTGCCGCATCTGACGTGATGCACAGAACTGTCACTTTCGAACGGTTCCGGGAACGTGTGGTCCTTGCTGCACATGCGATGATGGGCTAGCTAAACGCGCCTACCGGGCGGCCCGGGTGTCTGGCAGGCACCGTCTCTCCAGACGCGTTCCCCGTCCCCCGGCAAGGACACCCTTCCATGGCTCGCAACAAGATCGCCCTCATCGGCGCCGGCAATATCGGCGGCACGCTCGCCCACCTCATCGGGCTCAAGCAGCTCGGCGACGTCGTCATGTTCGACGTGTTCCCGGGCGTGGCATCGGGCAAGGCGCTCGACATCATGCAGTCCGGCCCGGTCGACGGCTTCGACAGCGCCATGAAGGGCACCGGCGACTACGCCGACATCGCAGGCTCGGACGTGGTGATCGTCACCGCCGGCTTCCCGCGCATGCCCGGCATGAGCCGCGACGATCTTCTCACGAAGAACGCGGGCGTCATCGCCCAGGTGGCCGAGGGCATCAAGGCGCATTGCCCGGATGCGTTCGTCATCGTCATCACCAATCCACTCGATGTGATGGTCTGGGTGATGCAGCAGCGCTCCGGATTGCCCGCGAAGAAGGTCGTGGGCATGGCGGGTGTGCTCGACAGCAGCCGCTTCCAGCTTTTTCTGGCCCAGGAATTCAACGTCTCCGTCGAAGACGTAACGGCCTTCGTGCTCGGTGGCCACGGCGACACGATGGTGCCGCTGACGCGCTATTCGACGGTTGCAGGCATCCCTGTCCCTGACCTCATCAAGATGGGCTGGACCACGCAGGAGCGCATCGACGCAATCTGCGCCCGCACTGCCAATGGCGGTGGCGAAATCGTGAAACTGCTGGAGAAGGGCTCGGCCTTCTACGCGCCGGCCGCGTCCGCCATCGCCATGGCTGAAGCTTACCTGCTCGACAAGCGGCGGGTCCTACCCTGCGCCGTGCAGTTGAACGGCGAGTATGGGTTGCACGACATGTATGTGGGCGTGCCCGCGGTGATCGGCGCCAATGGCGTCGAGAAGATCATCGAAGTGGAATTTCTCCCCGCGGAGAAGGCTATGTTCGACAAGTCCTGCAATGCCGTTAAGGACCTCGTCGAGGCCTTCAAGAAACTAGGCGTATGATGCACCGTAATTCGAAACCGAATTACGGCGGCTTCTTTTTTTATTTTCAGCGGCCTGTTGGGCGCTGAAATGCAAGCGTATTTCACCGGCAGGACGCAACGAATGAACATTCATGAATACCAAGGCAAGGAATTGCTGAAGAAGTTCGGCGTCACGGTCCTTGAAGGCCACGTGGCGTGGACGCCGGATGAAGCCGCCGAAGCCGCCAAGAAGCTGCCTGGTCCTGTTTATGTGGTGAAATCCCAGATCCATGCCGGTGGCCGCGGCGCCGGCAAGTTCGAGGGCGCCCCCCAGGGCATGGGCGGCGTTCGCATCGCCAAGTCGATCGAGGAGGTCCGTGAGGCCGCCGAGGCGATGATCGGCAGGACGCTGATCACCAAGCAAACCGGCCCTTCCGGCAAGGTCGTCAACCGCGTCTATGTGGAAGCCGGCTGCGACATCAAGCGTGAACTTTACCTGTCGCTGCTGATCGACCGCGCCACCTCACGCGTAACCATCATGGCGTCCACCGAGGGCGGCATGGAGATCGAGGAGGTTGCCGAGCACCACCCCGAGAAGATCCTGCGCGTGGCGGTTGATCCGGCTTCCGGCATTTCGCCGTTCCACGCGCGCCGCCTGGCGTTCGCCCTTGGCCTCGAAGGCAAGCAGATCGGCGCGTTCGGCAAGTTCGTCGACGCGATGTACAAGGCGTTTATCGCACTCGACTGCGAAATCGTCGAAATCAACCCGCTGGTGGTGACCGGCGCCGGCGAGATCGTGGCGCTCGATGCGAAAGTGTCGTTCGACGACAACGCACTGTATCGCCACCCCGACATCGAGGCGCTGCGCGACGAGGCGGAGGAAGATCCGAAGGAACTCGAAGCCGCCAAATACATGCTGAACTACGTGGCGCTCGATGGCGTCATCGGGTGCATGGTGAACGGCGCGGGCCTGGCGATGGCCACGATGGACATCATCAAGCTGTATGGCTCGTCCCCGGCGAACTTCCTCGATGTCGGCGGCGGCGCCACCAAGGAGCGGGTGACCGCGGCGTTCAAGATCATCCTGTCCGATCCGAACGTCGAAGGTATTCTGGTCAACATCTTCGGCGGCATCATGCGCTGCGACGTGATCGCCGAGGGCGTTGTCGCCGCAGCCCGCGAAGTGTCCTTGAACGTGCCGTTGGTGGTGCGCCTGGAAGGCACCAACGTCGCCCTTGGCAAAGAAATCATGGCCAAGTCCGGCCTGCCGATCATCTCGGCCGACAACCTCGCTGACGCCGCGGAAAAGATTGTCCGCGCCGTGAAGGAAGCCGCATAATGTCCATCCTCGTTAATCGCCGCACTCGCGTCATGACCCAGGGTTTCACGGGTGCGCAGGGGACCTTTCACGCCGAACAGGGCATTGCTTACGGGTCCTGCTATGTCGGTGGCGTCACGCCAGGGAAGGGCGGCTCCAAGCATCTGAACCTGCCGGTCTACGACACCGTTTATGAGTGCGTCACACAGACTCAGGCGAATGCCTCGGTCATCTACGTGCCACCGCCGTTCGCCGCCGACGCCGTCCTGGAGGCGATCGATGCCGAGCTGCCGTTGATCATCTGCATCACCGAGGGCATTCCGGTCCTGGACATGGTGCGCGTGAAGCGGGCGCTGTCCGGCAGCAAGTCGCGCCTGATCGGGCCGAACTGCCCCGGCGTGATCACGCCTGACGAATGCAAGATAGGCATCATGCCCGGCCACATTCATCGCAAGGGCAAGGTCGGCATTGTGTCCCGCTCGGGCACGCTGACCTATGAAGCCGTGGCACAGACCACGGCGGCTGGGCTCGGCCAGTCCACCTGCGTCGGCATCGGCGGCGATCCGGTGAAGGGCATCGACTTCATCGAGGTGCTGGAGATGTTCCTGGCCGACGCCGAGACCGAGATGATTATCATGATCGGCGAAATCGGCGGCCAGTCCGAGATCGACGCCGCCGAGTTCATCAAGGCGTCCAAGACGACCAAGCCGGTTGTGGGCTTCATCGCCGGCGCCACCGCCCCTCCGGGCCGCAGGATGGGCCATGCCGGCGCGGTGATCTCGGGCGGTCTCGACACCGCGGAGGCGAAGTTCGAAGCCATGCGCAAGGCTGGCATTCATGTCGCC
>JAYTHH010000061.1:0-6809 GCA_043732745.1 Rhodospirillales bacterium | reverse complement strand
GCCCCGTAGCGCTTGCGTGTCACTTTTCCCATCGCGTCCCGTCTCTCATGCAGGCGGGAATAGCTTATCATCTTGTCCTAATTTCCGGGGCCACCTCTCTGCAGATCATGGGATCGGCGATCCGTAAGGATCTGGATATCTCGGCACTCACGCCGCATCAGCAGCAATTCGCCAAGCCCAGCTGGCCTTTGTATGCCTACGACTTTCCGGAGGCGACCACGCCCTGGTATCCCGAACTGGAGGCGGCGTACCATCGCAAGCTTCTCGGTGCGATCACTAAGCCGCCGGCCGACTATCAGAAGTTCATATCCGACACTGCGGCCGAAATGAGGACGATGGCGAAAGACCTCGCGGCCAAGAAGGGCTGATTTCGGTGCGACACCCCGGTGGTCAGACGGTGTTTCTGCTGTTCGCGCTGCCGTTTGCGACGCTGACGGCGATCTTCGGCCTGTGGCCGATCATCCTGAGCATCCAGGTGTCGTTCACGTCCTCCGCGACAGCACTCAAGTCGGTGCCGACCTTCGTGGGGCTGCTGAACTACGCGACCATCCTGGCCGATCCGCAATTCCTGGAAAGCCTTTGGCTGACCCTGCTCTACGCGGCGCTGGCGGTGGTGGCCAATGTCGGCTTTGCGTTGGGCTATGCCCTGCTGCTCAACTCGAAGCTGATCACCCGCGGGCGCACGCTGGCGAAGCTGTTGCTGTTCCTGCCGGTGGTGACGCCCGATGTTGCAGGCTATGTTGTGTGGCGGTGGCTGTACGACCAAAGCTTCGGCGCGGTGAACGCGGCGCTCGCAATGCTGCATCTGCCCACCTTCGGGGGGATCGCGTCCGGCAATACGGCGATGTTGGCTGTACTGATCGCTGAGCTTTGGCACCATGCCGGATTCTACGTGGTGATCTTCCTGGCCAATCTTGCCATCTGCGAGCGGGCCCTAAATGAGGCGGCCGATATCGATGGGGCGCGCACCTGGCAGAAATTGCTGTTCGTCACTCTGCCGCAGCTGCGCCCGGCGATCGTGATCAACACGGTGTATGCCCTGATCCAATTCCTCAAGACCTTCAGCGTGATCGTCATCATGACGAAGGGCGGGCCGAATGGGGCCACCAACTTTCTCAGCTACTACGCCTATCAGTTTTTTGACCAGGCCCGTTACGGCGAGGCGACCGCGATGGCGACCATCCTGTTCGCCATCGTACTGCTGGTGGCGATGAGCGTGTATGTTGTCGGCGAGCGAGGTCGGACGGTATGAAGCGCCTTCTGGCCTACGCCACGGTGGGCGTTCTGAGCCTGTTCTTCCTGTATCCGTATCTGTGGATGCTGTCGGGCAGCTTTCGCTCGACCCGTGCCGTGCTGGCCGCACCGCTGTCGATTTGGCCGGAGAGTTTCGACCTCTCGGGATTTCGCAGCACGCTGGAGATGGGCGACCTGTCGCTGCAGCGGGCGATGCTGAATTCGCTGGCGATCACCGGTGCATCGACACTGCTTGCTGTCGTGATAACGGCCTTTGGCGCCTACGCGATCACGCGGCGGCCGCATGCGTGGCCGTTCCGGATCCTGCGCTATGGGTTTCTGCTGTCGATGATGTATCCGTACATGCTGCTGGTGATCCCGGTCTATATCGTGGTGTACAAGCTCGGCCTTCTCGGCAGCTATGCGGGGATCGTGCTGTTCCTCGCCGTGAGCCCGATTCAGTTCTTTCTGTTCGAGCAGTTCTTTCGGACCCTGCCGCATGAGGTGATCGAGGCGGCGACGATTGATGGCGCCAGCGAGGTTCAGATCCTGTTCCGCATTATCTTGCCGATGGCGCAGTCGATCGTGGCAACGGTTGCCATCATCACGTTTCTGCTGAATTGGGCGCAATGGTTTCCGGTCCTGGTGATCTCCAGCACGTCCGACACCTACACCCTGCCAGTGGCTTTGTTGAACATGAACGGCGAGCTCGACAGCAATTTCCAGGGGGTCATGGCGCTGTCTGTGATCACCACGGTGCCGGTGGCGCTGCTGTTCCTGCTGGCGCAGCGGCGGGTGATGTCGGGGATGACGGAAGGGGCGGTGAAGGGTTGATGGACGCGGTGACCGACGAGAGACTGACGAGGATCGAATGTGCGCAGCAGGCGACGCTGGGCTGGCTCGATCGGATGCAGGCGCCAGGGGTTGCTTATGGCATCAGCCGCATCAGCGCGGCGCATGATCTAGGGATCTGGCCGGGCGTGCTACTGCCTGGCACCTACAATGCCATCCTGTGCCGCAACCTGCTGGACGGGCTGGAGAAGGTTGACCGGACTGGCGTGCGCACCTGGCTGCTCCAGCATCTCCGCGCCGACGGCGTGTTCCGCGTGCCGGGGATGCTCGATGCCGACGTGTTCAAGCGGCCGGAGCCGGGTGAGACGTGGCGCTATATCGACTTTCATGTGACCAACTACACGCTCGGCGCGTTGGCGGCGCTCGACCCATCCGATGTGCCCGAGCTGTCTTTCGTGGCGGACTATCTCGATCCGAAAACGCTCAAGGCGTGGCTGGCGGACCGCGACATGCGCAACCCTTGGCTGGAGGGCAACAACATCGTCAATCTGGCGGGTCTTCTTCTCGCGATGCGGGTGCGGCCATCGCTGCGCGGGCAGGTCGATGCCGCAATGGAGATCCTGTTCGCCTGGCACGACTATCACCAGGAACCTGGCACGGGGTTCTGGGGCGTGGGCCAGGACACGACGCTGGGCCGCCTGCACGCGATGGCCGGATCGATGCATAACTATCATCTGTGGTATGTGACCGGTCGCCCCTTGCCGTATCAGGAGCGCGCGGTGGACTACGCGCTGTCCCGCACGCCCGGCATCGTCAGCGCCTGCATCGATGTGGATCTCGTGGATCTTCTGGTGCACGCGTATGACCAGCGCGATTACCGTCGCGCTGAGATCCGGACGTGGCTAGGTGCTGAGCTTGCCGCGCTGCTGGCGTTCCAGAACGACGATGGCGGGTTCGCCGACGAGCCGGCCGATGTGCATGCCGGTGTACGCCGGCAGGATGGCTGGGTGCGCGGCTACACCGAACCCCAGGGCCTCTCCAACACCTTCTCCACCTGGTTTCGCTGGATTGCGATCGCGATGATCGCCGATCTGTTCTGGCCGGGGCAGTGGACCTGGCGGTTCCGCCGCAGCGTGGGCGTTGGATTTCGGTCAGGAGCCGCATGGTGACTGTCGAGGATCCGTTCGAGCACCTTCATGACGAGGCCTATGCCAATCGATTCGCCAGGCCGGTGGCGGTGGCTGCCGACATGGTGGCCATGGGCGGGCGCCGACGCATCGCGTTGGATGCGGACTGGCGGTTCACGCCGGACCTGTTCGACGAGGGCCTCCGCCAACGGTGGTTTGCCGACCTTCGCATGGCAGGCGCCAACTGGGACGCACCGCGCGACTATGACCCCGACGGCGCTTTGTTGGTAGCGGTGCCATGCTGCTGGACGATGCTGCGGCCGGAATGGCGGTTTTTCGAGGGCAGCGGGTGGTATACGCGCCAGTTCATCTGGCCGAGGGCGATGCATGGGGAGCGGCTGATGCTGCGCGTCGGCGCCGCCAACTACCTGGCGCGAGTATTTTTCAACGGGTCGTTCTTGGGACTGCATCGCGGCGGTTCAACGCCGTTTTTTGTGGAACTCTCGAACGGTCTGGCCGATGGCGAGAATGAGTTGCTGATCCAGGTCGAGAACCGTCGTGAAGCCGATCGCGTGCCGATGCATCACTTCGACTGGTTCAATCATGGCGGGCTGCACCGCGAGGTCGATCTTGTGCCGCTGCCTGCCGCTTTCATCCGTGATGTGTTCGCACGCCTGGTCTCCGGCTACGGCTTCGCACGGATCGCCGTGGACATCAGCATGTCGGACGACAGCGATGGCGTGGCACGGCTGCGCCTTCCCGGCCTCTGGATCGATTGCACGGTCCGATTGGTTGCAGGCGCCGGCACCATCGAGATCGCATGTCATCCCGATCTGTGGTCGCCCGAGATGCCAGTGCTCTACGAGGTCGAGGTCCAGGTCGGCGCCGACATCATTCGCGAACGTGTCGGATTTCGCGAGATCCGCACGCGGGGGACGGAGATTCTGCTGAACGGCGAACCCATCTATTTACGCGGTGTCTGCGTGCATGAGGACGATGTCGATCTTGGTCGCGTCACCAACGACGCCGATATTCGCCGGCGGTTCATGCATGCATTGGAGATGGGCTGCAATTTCCTGCGCCTGTCGCACTATCCGCATCATGAGCGTGTGGCGGAGATTGCCGACGAGATGGGGCTGATGCTGTGGTCGGAAGTACCCGTCTATTGGGCGATTGCGTTCGACAATCCCGCAACCCTCGCCGATGCCCGCAACCAGCTTGACGAACTGATCCGCCGCGATCGCAACCGTGCCAGCGTGATCATCTGGGGCGTCGGCAACGAGAACGCCGATACCGATGCCCGCTATCATTTCATGTCACATCTGGCGGACGCAGCGCGCGCGGCCGATCCGACGCGGTTGATCAGTGCGGCGTGCCTGATCAACCGGGTGACGTTCGCAATCGAGGATAGGCTGGCGGAGCATCTGGACGTCATCGGCATCAATGAATATTTCGGCTGGTACGAGCCTGATTTCACCGGGTTGGAGCGCCTGCTTGCAAACTCCACCCCGGATCGGCCTGTGGTCATCAGCGAAACCGGTGCAGACGCGCTAGCCGGGCATCACGGCGCGGTGCAGGAGTTGTTCACGGAGGAATGCCAGGCCGAGTATTTCCGACAGCAACTCGCCATTCTTGGCCGCCACGCCTGCATACGCGGCCTGTGCGCCTGGCTGCTGTACGACTTCCGTTCCGAACGTCGGCAGACACGGTTCCAACGCGGCTTCAATCGCAAGGGGCTGATTGCCGAGGACAAGGCGACGAAGAAGCTGGCCTTCGACGTGCTGGCGAAAGCCTATGGAACAATGCGTGAGGGCGGTGCCCACTGACACTACCGAGTCTATGTCCCTTCTGCCTCAATTTTATGCGCGTCAGACGAAACCACGGGGCCACACAAGGGGCGCGTAGCGCCGCCTGCAGCAGCAGGTCGCCGTCTTGATCCATCACATGGACTACCGTGCAATCGGAGCTCTCGTCAGCGGGTTGGCACCGTTCAGGCCGCCATAGCTGCGATCGCCGTGGCCTTTCGGCGGATGGCCGAACCAGCGGTCGTCCCTGGCGTGGATTGCGGGCTGATAGCGCACGTCGCAGGACAGGCGCACGCGGCCGCCCGTCGCACGGTTGTCCAGGCTGCCGTGAAGCAGGAACATGCCGAACACCAGCACGTCGCCGGGGCTGAAGTCGGTGGTCGCAAATCGGGCGCCGCGGGCCTTGACCAGGTCGAGCACGTTGCCCGGTAGGCTGCCGGAAAAGCCGGTTTCGCGGTCTACGTCGCGGCCGCGATATTGGTCGGCGAGATCGTCGAAACCCGTCGATCCGTCCACCAGCACGATTGGACCGTCTGCTATCCGCACGTCGCCGAGCGGCACCCAGCAGGTCAGCGGAGTCGCCGAGCCGCGGTTCATGTGGGGATGGTCGAAGTGGAAGGGCGTGGAGCGACCGGCAGTGACCGCGCGGAGCCACACGAAGTCGAACGGCACCGTTTCGGTATCGAGCAGCTTGGCGGTGGCTGCCTGCAGCGCCGGATGATGGACCGCTTGGCGCAATGCTGCCGATTCCGAGATGTCACGCCAAAACGCTCCCAGATCCGGATGCAGCTCGGCTCGGCGGCTGATGCCAGTGGCAACTGGATAGTCCGCGGGGCCGTCCACCTCGCCGACCTCGCGCAGGACGTGCAGGACCTCGGCTCGCGCTGCCTGGATCGCCGGCTGCGGGATAAGGTTGCGCAGCAGGACGTAGCCGTGGGCCTGGAAGCGGGTGCGGAGTGCGGCCGGGTCGGCCAGAAGCGGTGCGGAATCGTCAATAGTTGCCAGCAAGCCGGGCGGAACCGGCTGACCGCCGATACTGCTCGCGGTGTGGTCGGCTGCAGCCATGATTGCCTCCCGGTAAGTGGGCTGTTTAGTCCCGGCATTAGATGGATCGGATCAAGCTTGAATCCTTCGGGCTCGGTTGTCCAGTTTTTGCAGATGAACTCATCCGGGGCAGGCGGCGGAGGGTTTTCAGGCGCCCGGCGTAGTTGGCGGCGCAGACACCGCAATAACGATGGGGGCACGACCGAGCTTTGCCTTCGCCCAATCTGTGGCCTGACGTGCGAGTAAGATTCCGTCCGAAAACTCTCTCATTGACTGCAGAGTTTTCTGGTCATTAGCCTGATTGACGCGAGCTCCGACCAGGCCGCTTTTCCCGTGCCTTGCACGATCGCTTTCGACCTGCGCTTGCCCTGTCGGCAACCGATCCACTAGCATCGGACCAGAAATGACAGAGGAGCCGCCGATGCGCCGCCGCACGTTGCTCTCAACCGCTGCCGTATCTTTCCTAGCCGCCCCCGCCATCGCCCAGCGAAGTCGGACAAGTACACTGCGGTTCATTCCACAATCCAACCTGGTGTCGCTAGATCCGATTTGGACGACTGCCACGGTGACCGCAAATCATGGTTACTACGTCTACGACACGCTCTATGCCGTGAACGGCAAGATGCAGCCGCAGCCACAGATGGCGGCCGGGCATGAGGTGTCCACGGATGGGCGCACGTGGCGGATCCGGCTGCGCGACGGGCTGAAATTTCATGATGGCGAGCCGGTCCGGGCCGCCGACTGCATCGCGAGCCTGCAGCGATTTGCGCTGGCTGACGAGTTTGGCAAGCTGCTCGCCAAGGTCGTG
>JAYTHH010000060.1:0-1967 GCA_043732745.1 Rhodospirillales bacterium | reverse complement strand
CCGCCCAGGCGCAGATCGGTTTTATCGCCTACACGCTGGACAACGAGGAGCCTGCGCTGCGACCTGTCAGCTTCGCCATGAATGGCGGCCCCGGCAGCGCCTCGGCTTGGCTGCAGCTGGGTCTGCTCGGCCCGTGGCGAATGAACATGGGCGAGGCGGTCGCCACGCCCTCCGCCCCGCCGGTGCCGGTTGACAATGCGGACACCTGGCTGGATTTCACCGATCTGGTGTTCATCGACCCCGTCGGCACCGGGTTTTCGAAACTGCTCGTGAACACCGACGAGACACGGCGTAAATTCTATTCGGTGACCGGCGACGTCACCAGCATCGCCGACGGCATCGCGACGTGGCTAGGCAATGCGCGGCGCATGACATCGCCGAAATACGTCATCGGCGAGAGCTATGCCGGCCTGCGCGGCCCGCGCCTGGCGCGCGAACTGGCCAGCAAGCAGAGTGTGGGCCTCACCGGCCTCGTGCTGATCTCGCCCAAGCTGGATTACGGCAATCGCAGCCTTGCACTGGACACGATGGAATGGGTGGCGGAATTCCCGTCCTTCGTGGCGTCGGCAAAGGCCCGCAAAGGGCCGGTGACGCGGGCAGACCTCGCCGACGCCGAGGCCTATGCGATCACCGATTACGCTGCCGACCTGATCCGCGGCGAAGATCCGGCGGCGGTGGCGCGGCGGGTTGACAAATGGGTGGCATTCACCGGCCTCGACCGCGGCCTGCTGGAACGCCGGCACGGCCTCATGACCACGTCTGAATTCCTCCGCGTACTCAATCCCGGCGAGGGCATCGTTGGCAGCCCGTACGACGCCACCGTCACGAAGGCCGACCCTACGCCCACCGCCCTTTTCAGCAACCACCCCGACCCGATGACCGATTCGCTGCAGGCCCCGTTCGTCAGCGCCATGATCGACATCTATGCCCGGCGACTGAACTGGCTGCCCGAAGGCCGCTACGAAATCGCCAGCGACACGGTTAATGGCGCCTGGGATTTTGGCCGCAGCTATTTCAAGCCCGAGTCCGTTACGTATCTGCGTCAGGCGCTTGCCACCGATCCGAGCTTTCACGTGCTAATCGCCCACGGCCTATTCGACCTGCTGACGCCGTATTTCGACACCCAGATGATACTGAACCAGATTCCGAAATCTGTCGGCGCCGACCGTGTGGACTTCCAGGTTTATCCGGGTGGTCACATGTTTTACAGCCGAGCCGATTCGCGCCTGGCCTTCCGGAACGCTGCAAAAAAGCTCTATGGCGCGCCATAACGCAGGGGTTTCACCCGACGCTGGAGAGGCGCTCGTCCTCGACCAGTTCGAGCCGCCCGCCGCGCACGGCACCGCGCAGCAGGGCAGCGAGAAAATTGCGGCCCCAGGCGAGTGGCGTGCGTCCCTCCAGCGTCTCCCACATCGCGTTGTAGCGAGCCTGACGCTCGGGCAGCCGCATGGTCAGCGCCGTCGCCATTGCCTCGGCCATCGCGTCGGCATCGTGCGGATTGACCAGCAGTGCCGCATCCAGTTGTTGGGCGGCGCCGGCGAAGCGTGACAGGATCAGCACGCCGGGATCGCGAGGGTTTTGCGCAGCAACGAATTCCTTGGCCACCAGGTTCATCCCATCGCGCAACGGCGTCACCAGCCCCACGCGGGCGGCCCGCATAAAGCCGGCGGCAGTCGCGCGGTCAACACCGTGGGAGATCATGCGCAGCGGCAGCCAGTCCGGCTCGCCGAAATCAGCGTTGAGATTTCCGCTTTCCCGGTCGAGCGCGGCGCGCAGCGCGCGATAAGGGCCAACTTCCTTCCGCGAGATTGCGGCAACCTGAAGCAAGGTAAGACGCCGCTTCCAGGATGGCTGGGTCTCCAGCAGACGGCGCAGGCCGGAGATGCGCTGGAGCAAGCCCTTTGTCGGGTCCAGACGATCAAGGCCGAGAACGAGGGTCTGCCCCGGCAGACTCTGGCGCAGCCGCA
>JAYTHH010000059.1:0-6823 GCA_043732745.1 Rhodospirillales bacterium | reverse complement strand
CTTCAACGCGCGCACCGTTGTGTCGAGCGTGGCAAATAGCTGGTCCGCCACCAGAACCTCACTGGCCGTCAACGCCCGCACGAGCGACGATTTGCCGGCATTCGTATAACCCACCAGGGCCACCCGCAACTGATCGCGCCGTGCCGAGCGGCGCTGGTCGTTGTCGGCCTGGATCTGTTCCAGCTGACTTTTCAGCTCGGCCAGGCGGTCGCGTATGTTGCGGCGATCGAGGTCGAATGAGGTCTCGCCGGCGCCCACGCCACGCTGGCGACCTCCGCCCGTTGCAGACTCCCGCAGGCGAGGGGCCACATATTTCAGCCGCGCCATCCCGCGGATGTCAGGTGTGCTCAGTTTGACAACGCGGCGAATGACAGCGAATAGCCATGGACAATATCAATACCACCATATAGCTTTTGTTCAGTGCTTTTTGGAGCCGGGCAATGCGCAACGTAATCGCCTATTTGCGGGTCAGCACAAACAAGCAGGGCAAGAGCGGTCTGGGCATCGAAGCGCAGCGAGCAGCCATTGCCCGGTTTGTCGAGGCCGAAGGATTAGATCTGCTCGGCGAGCATATCGAGATCGAAACCGGCAAAGGCTCCGACGCCCTCGACCGTCGCCCCGTGCTGCGGGAAACGCTGGCGCTGGCACGCAAGGCGAAAGCTTCGGTCGTCGTTGCAAAGTTAGACCGGCTCTCGCGCGACGTGGCATTTATCGCCAATCTGATGGCGCAGCGGGTGGCGTTTATAGTGACCGAGCTTGGCACCGACGCTGATCCATTCATGCTTCATATCTATGCTGCGTTGGCCCAAAAAGAGCGGGCAATGATTTCTGAGCGGACCCGCGTGGCTCTGGCGCAGAAGAAGGCCCAGGGGGCCATGCTTGGGAACCGCACAAATCTACCCATCGCCCAGGCCATGGGGGCTGCTGCTACACAGGCCGTAGCAAACACCTTCGCGGCAAACGTCGTGCCGCTAGTGCGGGATTTGCAGGCTGCCGGCTTGACAACCACTCGGGCGATCGCCGAAGCGCTCAACGTTCGCGGGATCCGCACGGCGCGGGGTGGCGAGTGGCATCATTCAACAGTACGTAACCTCTTAGCCAGAGCGTGACTCATCTATGAGCACCGCCCTGCCCGCCGGCGCGCCACTTCCTCCGTTTCCGCCAGAATGGGTTCTGATAACCGATGTGCCTGCTTGGGTAGCGCGCCTATACAACGTGGATCCAATCGCGGTTGCGCTGGAGCTCATTCCCGCCGTTCGAGGGCGCGTAGAGCTGCAACATCGCATTCCTGGCATCAATGCCAACCATTCCAGCATGTATCAAAAAAGCTGGCCGGACGGGCTGGACAAAGAGGGCGCCCTGAGAAGCTATGTGAGCGCGATTAATTGGGAAGCGGCAGAGACGGACTGGACCAGCGGGACCGTGGGTGGCTGGGGCAAGCCCGGCGAGCGCGAACGATTGCCCATCGAGGTCGCGTGGCAATCTGTAGAGAGGTTCGCGGTAAATCGATTGGCGATGTGGAGGCGGACAATTCGGCGCGCCCGCGAATCACTAGAAACCCGCCGCGCGGAACGAATTGAAAAGTTTCGTAAACGGCAGAGAACCACACGGGCCTGGATCGAAGTCAAGAAGGTCGCGAGCGACATCTCGTCACCAAAAGGGAGAGATTGGATCTCGCCCACGTCTGCCGGGGCTGTGTATGCTGAGCTGCGAGCATCCTTTGAACGGGGTGAATTCGACGCCGCTGAAAAGCTCAAAGTACTCTTCCTGTGCCCCCATCAAAGGCAATGGGGCCGTTTAACCCGTGAGCGGCTATCTGATCTACCTGACGACGGCGACGGCAACAGCGCTTGGTTGCAGTGGTGTTGGGTACCTCGCGACCTAATGGCGGGATGGCTGCGACGCAAGGGCGTCGAAATTCCGCAATATATGTTGTCCGGCGGCCAATCTGATCGGGGGCAAATTCATGGAAGAGTCCACGATGATGTAGCAAAATCGGCTGCGGTGGTAATGGCCGATGCCGCGACGCCCTTAGTCTTACCACTCGGTCATCGTGATAGAACTGGGCCACAGCCCATCCTTAGAATCGCCATACGCGACCGCATGATACAGGATTACAAAGGGCGGCCGGACGCTCTCGAACGCGAAAAGCAGGAGACGCTGAAGAGCGCGTATGGCGCGAAGAGCCGCGACACCGTGGTGAATGCGCGCACCGAAGCCTTAAACGAACTCCGGTAGAATTCCGGCGGAACTCCGAACATCGACAAATAGCGGCGGAAATCCGGGGCGTTGATGAATGGGGCGTCCAATCACGGACGCGGAGCCATTCACCAATGACCGAAGTGCTTGCACACACCATCGCCGACGCCGGAAGGATTACTGGACTCGGGCGCACCACACTTTACGAAGAGATTGGCGCCGGAAAGATCGAAGCCCGAAAAGCTGGAGGTCGTACGCTGATCTTGGCTGAGAGCCTGCGCAATTACATCGCGGGGCTCCCTGCTGCTGACATCCGCACTGGCCAGCGGAAGATTGCTGCCTGACATGAAACACCCCGATGCTGGTGGGCACCGGGGCGCTGGATTGACTGCAAAGATGGATGGCGACACCACCATTTTTAGCGACTTGTCCCGCGTTCTTCAAGTCCGCAATGCGCCTATGTTGCTGCGTTCGCGCGACACTGCGCTTAGTCATTTGGCTGCTTTCCTCGACCGACTTGCCGATGCGGAATTACAGCATGGGCACTTCATGGCGGCTGAGCGGCTGGCTTGGCGTGCCGCTGCGCTACGGGCTGGAGGTGTCGCATGACCACCTTCAACCTGACTTCTCGTGCGGACCTAGAACGTGCCTGTGATGTTTTCGCGCGGGCGAATGCGCCGGTCCTGCCGATGGTCCGTGCGGCTGCTGACGGGATAATTGATCTGGTCAATATTAATGACCCCAAAGCGAAGTGGCCAAAATGGCAATTGAGCAAGCTCAAGCGCCCGGTTCTGGTGGTTATCGGCGACGACCTTGAGCCGGAGCGGCCGAGCACCCTGCCGTCGGGGTGGCACTGCGCACGCATGCTTCGCGCATGGGCCAAGACTGCAATCGTTCATGGTTCCGGAGGCGAGGCCGCTCATTACCGTGCCGCAGTCGGTATGGCGCTGGCGACAGGGCGGGCTGCGATGATTGAGACCAACTCCGCTTGCGTCGAGCCGTGGGTGGAGTTCCTAGCCCCGATGCCTTTTCTGGCGATCGTGCCGCGCTCCGGATCGCACCCGGTCGTGCCGCAGAAGGGAGCGATGCAGTGACCCCATTCGATGGCGGCCCCGCTCCGCGCATCCACGCCGATGCAGCTCGAACGTTCACCTTCACATCCGGCAAGGGCCTGACCCAAACAGAATGGCAAGACCAGCGGTCAATGGCGTGGCCGGACTTGATGAAGCTATTGACCAAGCACGACCGTGGCGCGAAGGAAGGCCCCTGCATCGTGCCTGCGGTGTTTCGTAGCACGCGCAGGCTTAAAGCCGAGGCGGACCAAATCGACCTGGTGGTGCTCGATGCGGACTGTGGTCACACGCTGGACGAGATCGACGCCGCCGTGCGTGCGAAGGGATGGGCTGCGATCGTCCATTCGACGCACTCACATCTGACGACGCGCACGACGGTAAAGAAAAGCCACTGGGATAAATTCTTTGCCGCTTGTCCGATCGATGCCGAGCGCGCGTTCTTGATCGAAAAGGGATACCTGCCCCACGTCGCCAAAGATGCGCGGGTCGTTGCCGTCGTAGGCGACGAAGTTACCTTCGAGCATGCGCCGTGCTCCAAGTTCCGCATTGTGCTGCCCCTAACGCGGCCATGGAAAGCCGCTGACTACCCCAACCAGAACGCCGCCAACGCTGCTTGGAAAGAGCGGATCGAGGCCCTTGCGGCCGCTCTAGGGCTGTCTCTCGACCAATCCTGCACCGACACGTCGAGGCTATTTTATCTGCCCCGGCACCCCGGCGACGGGCGCGCTCCCGTGGCGGCGGTGTTGGAGGGCGCGGAATGTGACATCTGGAATCTGCCGGCGAGTTCGCAGGATCTTCAGACTGGCGGCCTTTTCGCACCGAAGCGTGCACGGGAGGATGACGCCGGAGAGTTCATAGACCCGGAGACCGGGGAGTGCATTGACCTCCGCGAATGGGCAAAGACTCACGGCCAGCAATTCGAGATCGTCGCGGCACTGAAGGCACGCACGCCGGGCGTGTTCGTCGGTCACGTCACTGGCGGGGGGCAACATCATATCCGTTGCGCCAATGAAGACGCTCACACCAGCGTGGCGGTGGACCGAGCCACGTTCATCGTGAACTCGAGCGAAGCCAGCAATAAGGGGTTTGCGTATCATTGCCGCCACCAGCATTGCACCGGGCCTGACCGCCTGTTCTTCGTTCGACGGATGCTTGAGCGCGGGTGGTTGAAAATCGAAGATCTGACATCGTTCAAGTCCCAGGAGACGCAGGCCGACGACAAGCCGAGAGCGAAGGCCAACAAGGTTGTTGAAGGTGTGTGGACTGAACCGCTGGATTTCCTCGCCGACGCCGAAACAACCGGAGCGCCAGAGCTTCGCGCCGAGCACTTGCCTGAAGCCATCGCACCATTCGTGTTCGATACGGCTGCCCGGATGGGCGTGGATCCGGCGGCCGTGGCCCTCTGCGCGATTGTCGCCTTGTCGAGTGTGATGGATGACGAATGGTCGATTCAGCCAAAAGTGGTGGACAATACCTGGACGGAAAACCCACGGCTCTGGGGCGCCATCGTTGGCGATCCGTCCATGCTCAAGACCCCCATCCTGAAGGCTACAACAGCCCCGATTGACAAGATGGAAGTGGAGGCCCGCGAACATCACGACAACGCTATGCGTCGCTATAAGGCCGAGACAAAGACATGGAAGGACGCGGGAAGCGACCCCACGACCGAACCAAAGATGCCACGTTTGGACCGCTATCTCGTCGAGGGCACCACAACCGAAGCCCTGACCGAGGCTCTACGCGACGACTACAAAGCCACACAGCGGGCGCCGAGCGGCAAGGTGTTGATCCGGCAGGATGAGATGAGCGAGTGGGTGGCGAGCTTCGACCGCTATCGCCCCGGCGGGGGTGGTGGAGCTGATCGCGGCGCCTACCTCCGGCTCTACAACGGCGGGCGATACACCATCGATCGCGTCCAGCGTGGCACGTTCTCTGTGCCGAATTGGTCAGCCTGCGTTCTAGGTGGCATCCAGCCCGGCCCCATCCGCAAGATTGCGAAGGAGGCAGCCGACGACGGTTTGCTTCAGCGGTTTTGCTACTGCGTCCCGAGCATCCAGACCCGTGGCGAGGACCAGCAGCCCAACGGGGAGGCTATTGAACGCTATCAGGCCCTTTTCCCCGCCCTCGCGGCCATGCGTCCCCCTGGCGGCACGTTTGGCAGCCGGCCCGTTGTGCTGCACGCCGAGGCGCAAAAGGAGCGGGTGGCGGTGCTGGACCTCGTAGAAGCCCTACAAGCCATGCCTGACGCGTCCGATCGTCTCAAGTCAGCACTTGGCAAGTGGCCCGGCCTTTGGGCGCGCATGACGCTGGTGTTCCACCTGATCGGCCTGGCGGATGCGAGGGTAAGGGGTAAGGCTGATCATAGCGTTGTTGGCAATGTTGCCAGGGGGGCGGCAACAACGGCAACACGATATCTGGTCGATATCCTGCTACCCCATCTGCTGCGTGCCGAAGCGGTCATGTTCTCGACGGTCCAGACCGGGCACGCGCGCTGGATCGCGGGTTTTATCCTGTCAAAGGGGGGCGATCGCATCGCGGATCGGGATCTGTGCCAGGCATATCGCCCGCTGCGGGCGCCCGAACACCGTCGCGAACGCATTGAAATCATGTCCTCTTTGGAAGCTATGGGCTGGGTGCGGGCTGAAATTCAGGCAGATGCCCGCCCGCCGGTGGCGTGGAGCGTAAATCCCAAGGTTTTCAGCATGTTTGCCGAGCAAGCGAAACGGGAGCGCGCGAACCGCCACGCCACGAAAGAGCGCATCAAAACCTCGCTCGCAGGCCACATGTCCAAGGGTGGCCGGTGAGATGTTGGCAATGTTGCTTGCGCGTGCGAGCACAGTAAGGCCTTTCACCCCCCTCTCTTATACCTGTCAGCCAAAACTTCTGTTTTCCTCACGTGCGCAAGCAACATTGCCAACATGAGCCACGCAGGCGCTACCCAGCGGGGGCGCTGCCACGCCGGACCTCACTGCCAGGCCGGACCACACCGACCCCACACCAAAAGGGAAACCCCATGACGACCAAGCCAGCCGCCAAGCGGAAGGTACAAATCCGCTTGACCACTCCACCCAGCACACCGCTGGCGATCTCCTCACCCGACGGCAAGCCAGTCACCCGATCCAGCGGACGACTCACCAAGGCCGAGACGGCGGAAGTCTTCGCTCGTGCTGGCGGATCGAAACAGCCCACCTTTAACCGATCTCTTTTCGACCGGGTCATGGACACGGCGTGGCGTCAGCCTGGGAAGGACGGAGCCATTCAGGAAATAGCGAACGTGGCGTATTCGGCACTGGCCGCGTTTAAGCCGGCGGACGAGATCGAGGGGATGCTGGCCGCGCAGGCCGTCGCCATGCACCTAGCCTCGATGGAGTGTTTCCGTCGCGCGATGCTCGTCGAACAGCCGTTCGAAATCGCGGCCAAGATGCGCAAGGACGGCGTGAATCTGTCCCGCGGGATGGCCGACATGCTTGAGGCTCTCGACCGAAAACGGGGTAAGGGGCACCAGGTGGTCAGAGTCGAAAGGGTCGTTATCCACGAAGGCGGCCAAGCTA
>JAYTHH010000058.1:0-1975 GCA_043732745.1 Rhodospirillales bacterium | reverse complement strand
CCCGTGCTTTGGAAATGCAACTCCCCGCCTTCGCGGGCATCAGAGTAAGCCGTAGGGGCACCGCTTGCCGCGCCCTCTTGACTCCTCGCCCGCGCAGGCGGGGGCTTGCACTTTTACAGCATGGGGGTTCAGCCCCGTGAGAACAATCGAACCCTTTCCACGCGTGGCACCGTTATAACAGCATCTACTGTCGGAGGTGCAAGATGCGAAACAGTGCCAATCACGCGGCGAAACAGGCGGGGTTCACGCTCATCGAGCTCCTGGTCGTCGTCGCCATCATAGCAGTCATCGCGGCCATCCTGTTCCCCGTGTTTGCTGGGGTGCGGGAGCGGAGCCGGAGGACGGTCTGCCAGAGCAACCTTAAGCAGATCGCGATTGCGATGCAGCAGTATGTTCAAGACAACGGCGGTGTCTATCCGCCCGCACCTTATACATGGTCGAATGCCGCCTACGCCTACACCAAAAGCGTTCAGGTGTTCCGCTGTCCTGACCATCCTGATGAGTTCGAGGATCAGTTGATACTCGACCCCACAAGCGTTTCAGGCGTTTATCCGGTTGATTATACCTACGACTTGCAGCGCTTAAGCGTGTTCATGCCGCCATACCCGACGAAAACCATCCGGGGCGTTCAGGAGTCCATGCTTGTGACCCCTTCTAGCATCTGGCTTGACATGGACAGTAGCTGGATCAGTTCAGACGGTGAGTGTCACTTCTGCCGCCTGGCGGCCAAAAGTTCCTGCGGCCGGGAGAGTGGGGGAAGCACCATACACTCCGGGGCCGGGAACCACTCCTTCATAGACGGTCACGTCAAATGGCTGACGCCGGAAGAGGCTGGGGAAGTCGAATGCCTTAACGGCCCGTTGCCACCCCCATTCAAGAACTGATCCTTCCGGCGCGTGAACCCGGATTGAAATCCGGGTCTTTAGAAGTGCAAATGTCACCCCAATAAAGCCTCCGCCTGCGCGGACAGAAGAAGGCGCGATAAATCGTGCCCCTACGTCCTATGCGTGTTTTCTGATGTCCACGCAGGTGGACACTTGCTTTACCGAAGACCCGGAATTCATTCCGGGGGCAAACGATTAACGGTCCTATGCCCACAGCCGACAACAACCAAGCCAACCTACGTCATTTGCCCAAAGTCCATGTCCTGCTCGAAACCGAGCCGGCGCAGGCGCTGCTGGCCGCCCTGCCGCGCCCGGTCGTGCTGGACGAGGTGCGGGCGGAGCTGGACACCCTGCGCCAGAAGGTTTTAGCAGGAGAAGCCGCGCCGCCATTTGATGAGGCGGGCATCTTCGAGGCCATCAAGCGGCGGCTGGCGGCGAGCGATCTGCGGCGTTTGCAGCGGGTCATCAATGCGACGGGAATTGTTATCCACACGAACATGGGCCGTGCGCCGATGGCGGCGGCGGCGGTGGAGGCGGTGACAAGCGCCGCCCGGAACTATTCCAATCTAGAACTCGACCTGGCGACGGGTAAGCGCGGCGGGAGGGGCGGGCAGATTGGGGAACTGCTGAAGCGTCTGACAGGGGCCGAGGCTGCCCTGGTCGTCAACAACAATGCGGCGGCGGTGCTGCTGGCCCTGACGGCAGTGGCGTCGGGCGGTGAGGTCATCATCTCGCGCGGGGAACTGGTCGAGATCGGCGGTGGCTTCCGCGTGCCGGACGTGATTACGCAGAGCGGGGCGCGGCTGGTCGAGGTCGGGACGACCAATAAGACGCGCCTCGGGGATTATAAGAAGGCCGTCACGGCGGACACGAAGGTATTGCTGAAAGTCCATGCCAGCAATTATCGCATCATCGGCTTCACCGAAGAGGCATCACCGCCGGAACTCGTGGCACTGGGACAGGAGCACGGGCTGCTGGTGATGAACGACCTTGGCAGCGGCGCCCTTGTAGACGTGACGCGCTTTGGCCTGCCCTATGAGCCGACTGTCACGGAGATGATCAAGGCAGGCGTGGACGTGGCGATGGTCAGC
>JAYTHH010000057.1:0-6835 GCA_043732745.1 Rhodospirillales bacterium | reverse complement strand
ACATGAATCCCATCTCGACCAGAATGCTCGGAATGTCGGCGGCCTTCAGCACCACGAAGCCGGCGCGGGTCTCCTGGCGCACCAGGCTCGCGAGGATGTGGGCCACCTCGGGCGTGGTGTCGGCGAAGGCGGGGCCGCCGAAGCGGTCGGCACTGTTCTCCCTTCGCGCGAGTGCCGCGGTCTGCGCATCCGACGCGGTGGCGCCGAGCGTGTAGACGCTGGCGCCGCGCACGCTGTGGTCGGACAGCGCGTCGGCGTGCATGGACACGAACAGGGATGCGCCGCGGCGCTGGGCGATGCCGACGCGCTCGGGCAGTGGGATGAAGATGTCGCGCATGCGGGTCAGCTCCACCCGGTAGTGCCCGGCGCCGGCGAGCTGTCGCTGCAATTCCTGGGCTGCGGCAAAGGCCACATGCTTCTCATAGGTGCCGGTGATGCCGATGGCGCCGGGGTCCTTGCCGCCATGGCCGGGATCCAGCATCACCAGCGGCGCCGGCGGACGGGCGGGGCGCGGCTGGATGGCCGGCTTGGACGGTTTCGCGGCACCTGCCGCCCCTGCCGAGAGGGCGACGGCGCCTGAGGCGATGAGCAGGCGGCGGGTGATCACGGCTTGGGTCCTGACTGCTGCGCGTGCTTGGTTATTAACATATGACATGCACAAACGCATCTTTGGCGTTGATTGCGGTGGATTCATGACTTTGTGATCTGCCCGCCGTTGGGGCTTGATTGCGTTGCATCAAGGTCGCTTGCGGCGGGATGGTGTTTGCTGCATGTTGAAATTCGCTTCGGCAGCGTGCCGGGGAAAGGTTCTGCGGCGCTGTCAGTTGGCGCGCGGCGCGACCTTGTTCCGGAGCCCCAAGTCATCAGCGGGTCGCCTTGATCCGCCTCCACACGCTGTCGCTTGGGCCGCGCGCATCCGGCGCGTTGGTCTCATCTGTTCCGGCTGACCCGTTCGGGGTCGCGGTGATGAGGCCCGGTTCAGGGACCGGTTTCCGGCCAGCGTTGATTTCAACCGGGGCGGCGTTCCATCGATGGGGCGCACCGCTCGCAAGATGCAGGGTTTTCTGCCCACCGTGGCACAGTCACTTTCCAGACCCGATTTCAGGACTGGTTGCCCGCGCGGTTCATCCGCCGGGCTTTGTGCATCGGCCTCGACCCTGCTCCGGCGCAACGCCCCGTTCCTCCCCCTAAACCTTTCTCCGACACCTCTCCTGCGCGCGGCGACGCGCGAGGGTTCTCATTTTCTGGAGAACCGGGGTTCGGACCTTCGGAGTTCGCGGCTGAATGACAAAGCGCATGCTGATCGATGCCACACACGCGGAAGAAACCCGCGTCGTTGTGCTGGATGGTCACCGACTTGAAGATTTCGATGTTGAAACATCAACGAAACGCCAGTTAAAGGGCAACATCTACCTCGCGAAAGTGGTTCGCGTGGAGCCTTCGCTCCAGGCTGCCTTCGTGGAATATGGCGGCGGACGCCACGGCTTCTTGGCATTTGGCGAAATCCACCCGGATTACTACCAGATCCCCGTCGCCGACCGGGCGCGGCTGCTGGAGATCGCCGCCGAAGAGGCGCGCGAGGAAGAAGAGGCCGAGGAACGCCGCGAGGCCGGTTGGGCCGTGCGCGCCGAGCAGCCGGCGCCGAAGCATCACGTGACAGCGGCGGATGCGCCCCAGGCCAACGTATCGGTGGCCGAAGTAGCCGAGCCGGACGCCGTAGCGCCCGTCGATGAGGCGGCCGCTGTCGAGACGCCCGCTGTCGACGCGCCCGTCGCCGAGGCGCCCGCCGTGGAGCCACCCACCTTCGAGCCGACCGAGATTGCCGCCCCGGTTCCCGACGAATTCGAGAGCGAAGCACCGGCCACCGCCGAAGGCGTTGAAAAGCCGGAGCATCCGCAATCCGGCCACGCCCAGCCGGCGATGATCCCCACCGAGACCCGCTACGGCGACGCCGTTGCGCTGCCGATCGATCCGGGCGTGCAGGCCGACCTTGATTTTGCCGATGACACGCATGCGCTGCCGCCGAACGTCACCTATGCCGGCGACGCCGAGGGTGCGGTGGATGACGGCGCGGAGCCGGATCAGGCTGCCGATGCCGGCGGCGACAATGTCGAAACCCAGGACGACGACGCCCCGCCGCCGGAGACGATCGGTGGCGAGAGCGACCAGTTCGAAGGCAATGGCGCCGAGGAGGCCAGCCGCCGCCGCTCGTCGCGCATGTTGCGCAGTTACCGGATTCAGGAGGTTATTCGTCGTCGCCAGATCCTGCTGATCCAGGTGGTGAAGGAGGAGCGCGGCACGAAGGGCGCGGCGCTGACCACCTATATCTCGCTCGCGGGCCGCTATTGCGTGCTGATGCCGAACTCGCCTCGCGGCGGTGGGATCAGCCGGAAGATCACGTCGGCCGCAGACCGCAAACGCCTGAAGGAGATCACCGCCGAGATGGAGATCCCGAAAGGGATGGGGCTGATCGTGCGCACCGCCGGCGCTGCGCGGCCGAAGCCGGAGATAAGGCGCGACTGCGAATACCTGATGCGGCTATGGGACGATATTCGCGACCAGACCATGCGCTCCATGGCGCCGGCCCTGATTTATGAAGAGGCCAGCCTGATCAAGCGCTCGATCCGCGACGTGTATTCGCGCGATATCGACGAGATCATCGTGGACGGCGAGGAAGGCTGGAAGCAGGCGCACGACTTCATGCGCATGTTGATGCCGAGCCACGCCAAGAAGGTGCAGATGTGGCGCCCGGCCGGCATCGCCACGCCGCTGTTCGCCAAATACCAGGTGGACCTCCAGCTCGACGCCATGCTGGCGCCCACCGTGCAGCTTAAATCCGGCGGCTATCTGGTCATCAACCAGACCGAGGCGCTGGTGGCGATCGACGTCAACTCCGGCCGGTCCACGCGGGAACGCGGCATCGAGGAGACGGCGCTCAAGACCAATCTGGAGGCTGCCGACGAGGTGGCCCGCCAGTTGCGCCTGCGCGACCTTGCCGGCCTGATCGTCATCGACTTCATCGACATGGAGGCTCGCAAGGCCAATGCGATGGTTGAGCGGCGCATGAAGGACGCGCTGAAGAACGACCGCGCCCGCATCCAGCTTGGCGCCATCAGCCATTTCGGCCTGATGGAGATGAGCCGCCAGCGGCTGCGGCCGAGCCTGGCTGAGACCAGCTTCGTGACCTGCCCACATTGCAATGGCATGGGCCATGTCCGCAGCGTTGAGAGTGCGGCCATCCATGTGCTGCGGTCGGTTGAGGAAGAGGGCAGCAAGCTGCGCGCCGCCGCCATCCTGGTTTACGCCGCTTCGCCGGTGGTGATGTATATTTTGAACCACAAGCGTGATCGCCTGACAGAGATCGAGGCGCGCTACGCCATGCGCATCAGCTTCGGCGGCGACGACACGTTGCTGCCACCGGCGGTGCGGATCGATCGGCTGCGTCCGCAGTTGGCCGATGCCGAACGCCTGCTGACGGCCACGGCTGTCGCGGTGGCGGCACCGGTGGTGGACAGCTATGACGACGAGGAAGACGAAGAGGACCTGGTGCTCGACGAAGCGCCCATCGTGGCACCGACGCGCGCTCCGCGTCAGGTTGCGGCACCGGCCGCATCGGCCGAGGCAACGCCGGCTGCCGGCGAGACCGCAGCCCAGATTGAAGAAAGCGAACAGCGTCGTCGCCGTCGTCGTCGCCGTCGTGGTGGCCGTCGCGATGGCACCGGCGAGACATCGACCGATACCGAGGCTCTTGCCAGTGACGAAGCCGGCGAAGGCGAAGAGGGCGAGGAAGAGACGGGTGCGGCGGGCGCCGAGGCCGAAGTGGCGGCCGACTCGGCTGTCGAGACCGAGACCTTAACCGAGACCGCGACCGCAGAGGCCGGTGGCGCCATCCCGGCCGGTGAGCAGGTCGAGCTGGACGAGAACGGCGAGCCCAAATCCCGCCGGCGCGGCCGCCGCGGTGGCCGTCGTCGTCGTCGTGTCGAAGGTGAGCCGGGCAGCGAGACCGGTGAAGCCGGTGACGAGAATGCGCCGATCGAAGCGGCCGAAATGCCGAAGGCCCCGCCTGCGCCGCCAGCTTATGCGGGGCCGACGCCGGCCAATCCCTTCAACAACACCTACGACATCTTCGACATCCTGGAGCAGGCCCAGGAAGCCGCGGCCCAGGCGCCGGTGGTGAAGCAGGTACCGATCATGACGGCTCCGCCGGTCGAAGCCCCGGTGAGCGAAGCGCCAGTGCCAGAGCCGGCACCGGTCCTGCACGCCGACGCCGAAATCGTGCCGATCGAAGAGATTGCGGTGGCGCCGGTGGCCGAGCCGATGCAGATGGAAACGGTACCGGAACTGTTTGCCCCGCCTGTGCCAGCCAAGCGCGGTTGGTGGCGCCGCTGAGGTAGGAAAGGGGCGGTGGAAACACCGCCCCTTTTTCTATCGCGAGAGCGCGAACAGGTTGGCTGCAATGGGCGGCGTGGTGCCCAGCACCAGATCTGTCAGCACGCGCGCGCTGCCGCAGGCGAGGGTCCAGCCGAGAGCGCCGTGGCCGGTGTTCAGCCACAGGCCGCGCACCGGAGACCGGCCGATGATCGGTCGGCTGTCCGGCGTGGCCGGTCGCAGCCCGGCCCAGCCGACGGGGTCGGAAGCCTGGTCCACGTCCAGCGCCGCGGTGGCGTTCGCGCGGATCAGCGCCAGGCGCTTGGGGTCCACACGCCGATCGTCGCCGATCATCTCGGCGATCCCGGCCACCCGGATCATGGGGTCGCCGTTGCGGGAAATGGGCGCGAACACGACTTTGCGGTCGGCGTCGGTGACGGAGTGGCGGAGCATCGCTTCCGGCACACGCGGTCGCAAGGTGAGGCTGTAGCCTTTCATCGACTGGATCGGCAGGCAGAAGCCGCAGGCGTCGGCGAAGCGCGCAGAACCGCTGCCGAGGCAGAGCACGAAGGCGTCAGCTGCAATCTCGGTCCCGCCGGCGCTCACCGCCACAAGTTCGCCGCCACGCAGGACCGGCTGCACGGCAGAACAGAGTTGCCAGGACACGGTGTTGCGCTGGCGCAGATGTTCGGCGAGGCCGTCACAGAAAAGCGCGCAATCGCCAACCTCCTCGCTGGGGGTGAACACGCCGCCTGCCAGTTCGGCCGCGGGAATGCGCAGCCCCGGTTCCTCCTGCAGGCTGTCTGCCGGCCCGAGGATCATCTGTTCGGCTCCCATTGCGCGTTGGGACTCGGCCTGCCTGCGGGCGGCGGCGAAGTTTGCCGCGTTGCGATACACCACCAGTTTGCCGGCCACGCTGCGACCGAACGACAGGTTGGCTTGCTTCTGCACGCGGTCCAGCTCGGAGCGGCTCAACGTGGCCAGCGCCAATTGCGCCGCGGTGGTCTGACGCGAGGCGCGAGCGGTGCAGGCGCGCAGAAAATCGATGCCCCAGCGCAGGAAGGGCGGATCGAGGCTCGGCCTGATCCGCAACGGTCCGTCGCGATCCAGCAGCATCGCCGGCAGATGACGCAAGGTTTCCCGGGAAGCCAGCGGTGCCACGAAATTATAGCTGAGTTGGGCGCCGTTGCCCTGGCTGGCGCCCTGGCCAGGCCGTGCGGCGCCATCGACGATCACCACCTCGAAACCCGCCTCGGTCAGTGCCCAGGCGGTGGTGAGGCCGATCACTCCGGCCCCGAGTACGCATATCCGCATGACGGCTTTGATCCTCGCTGCAGACACAGCCTGCGGGAATGCATTCCTTTCGCCAATGTATTCTTCGCAGGGGGGCTGGGGGCTGCTCGCGTACCGCATAGGTAGAAAAGGAGAAGGCCATGCGCCAGGCGTCCATATTGAAGATGACCACTTTCGGGGCCGGCATTCTGGCCACCTCGCTGCTGTTCGGCGGTGCGGCGTTGGCGCAGACTGGGACGCTCCAGAAAATAAAGGAGACCGGGACGATCACCCTTGGCTATCAGGAGAGCTCGGCGCCGTTCTCGTATCTGGACGATGCGCAAAAACCGGTGGGCTACGCGATGGACATCTGCATGAGGGTTGTGGATGCGGTGAAGAAGGAGTTGCCGCTGCCGAACCTGAAGCTGGCGTTGACGCCGGTGACATCGGCCAACCGCATTCCGTTGATGGCCAACGGAACCGTGGATCTGGAATGCGGGTCGACCACCAACAATGCGGATCGGCAGAAGCAGGTGGCGTTTACGAACACGCATTACCTAACCGCCTCCATCTTCGTGGGCAAGGCGAGCGCGAAGTTGCACAAGATTGAGGATCTGAAGGGAAAGACCGTGGTTTCGACTGCGGGTTCGACCAATATTGGGCAGTTGAACAAGGTGAACACGGATCGCAACCTTGGGATCAACGTGGTGTCCAGCAAGGATCACGCGGAGGGACTGTTGATGGTGGAGACGGGTCGGGCCGCGGCGTTCGTGATGGATGATGTGATCATTGCGGGGCTGGTGGCGACGGCGAAGGACCCGAAGGTTTTTGCTGTGGGGGATGAGGCGTTTTCGACGCCGGAGCCTTACGGCATCATGCTGCGTCGGGACGATGCGCCGTTCAAGGCGTTGGTGGACAAGACAACTGCTGCTGTCTTCAAGTCTGAAGGCCCGGCACTTTACAAGAAGTGGTTCCAGTCGCCGATCCCGCCGAAGAATGTCAATCTGGATATTCCGCTGAGCCCGGCGATGAAGAAGGCGTTTGAGGTGCCTTCGGACAATGCCGATCCGGCGAGCTACAAGAGCTAACTTTGTATCATTGGAACTGGGGCATCTTTTGGGATGCCTCGCCGGAGGGGGGTGGAACCTATGCTGACATGCTCGCGAGCGGCATGTTGGTTACGTTGGAGGTCTCC
>JAYTHH010000056.1:0-6872 GCA_043732745.1 Rhodospirillales bacterium | reverse complement strand
GCACGATCTCCAGCAGGGTGAAGAACGGGTTGAAGGCCAGCAGATATTCCTGCGATTTCAGCTGCTCCGGTCGCCAGATTACCGCGCTCACAAAGAACGCCATCTGCATCACCGAGCCTACGATGGGCGGGATGTCGCGAAAGCGGGCGCATAATGCGCCCAGCAGTATGGAAAGCGCTACGCCGACCAGCAGCCAGAGGATGAAGGCGGGAATGGCCAGCAGCGCGGTTTGCCCTGGGGCCACTCGCAGCAGCATGTCCACGGCCACGATCACCACCACGTTATGCGCCAGCACCAGAAGGTTGCGCAGCACCACGCGGCCGGCGAACAGTGCATAGGGCATGCGCACTGAACGGATCGTGCCCTCGGCGCTGGTGAAACACACGCAGGCGTCGCTCACCAGGGCGCCGATGAAGTTCCACAGCACGATCGAAAGCGCCAAAAATGGCAGGTAATCATGAAGGTCCATGCCGAACAGCTCGGCATAGAGAAAGCCCATCGAGCCGATCATCAGGGCGGTGGACAATGTGAGCCAGAACGGTCCGAGCACCGAGCCGCGATAGCGCAGCTTGATGTCGAGCCAGCTCAGCGTCCAGCACAGGTGCCACATGGTGGCGGCCTCGGCGAGGTCCTGCCAAGCCAGCGAGGACCGTGCGGCGAAGCCGGGCTGGGAGGTCAGCTCAAGCCGGGCCGACGAGGCGGGGAAGGGAATATGTGCGGACATTGTGCGGTGGCCGATAGCCTATTGGCCCCGCACCCGCAACCCGACCCAGTGTCCTGGATCATAAGTTCGCCGCTTCTCGCGGCGCACTTATGATCGGTCAGGACGATAAAAACAAAGACTCAAGTGTCCCGGAAATTCGTCTTCGAATCTCTGATTCGGGACACTGACCTCGCTCATACTCCTGCCCGTGCGATGCGGGTGCGGGCGCCGCGCGAGAGCACGATGCGCTCGCCGGGCAAGAAGTTCAGCTCGTTGGTCTGCACCACCGAGATCGGCGCCGCCGCGTTGTCTTCCTGGATGATGAATTCCACCGCCTGGCCGGTGGACGCGGAACTTTCGACCGCGGTTCCGACCAGCCCGCCGACAATGGCGCCGCCGACGGCTCCCAGAATGTTGCCGCGCACGTCGTTGCGGCCGATGAAGCTGCCGGCCACGCCCCCGATCGCGGCTCCGCCCAGCGTGCCAGCCCCGGTGCTGCGATTCTGCACCACAACACCCCGCATCGAGACGATGGTGCCATAGGATATCTGTGCCGTGCGCCCGACCTCGGCCGCGCTATAGCTAGTGTTCGTATTGGTCGGTGCGCAGGCGGAAAGACCGAGAGCGAAGGTCACAAAAATGCCCGGAAAAGTGGATCGAATGGCATGGAAATAGGCTGGCATCGGTTGCATTCCTGTCTTGAACCTGCGGCTTTTATATCACGCAGCTCGATCTGTGCAGGGGCGCAACCAATAATGCTGCTTCTAAGCCTTGTTTCAAACACATCATTCCTTTAAGGGCTTACGGGTGTTTCCTGTGTTATGCGGCGAACGTCGCCTGACATCCTCGCGTATTTTGATGTGTGGCAGACGTACACATTTTAGCGCGGCTGCTGCGAAAGCGGTGGGCGTGCAACAGAGAAAAGGCTTCGCAGGAATGCTCTCGACCTCCGTCATCGACGCGCCGACCGCCCCCCTCCGCATGTTCCGTCTGTTGGGATGTCTCGCCGTTCTGGCCAGTCTCGCCGCCTGCGCCTCGGGCCCCAAGGTGTCGGCCGTGCAGGAGGCCAAGCAGTACCAAGCCCGTGCCCGCGACAACTACATGCCGCCCGGCCCCAAGAGCGACCCGTGGGGTCCTTACATCATGGAGGCGTCGGCGAAATACGACCTGCCGGATCGTTGGGTTCGTGAAGTGATCCGCGCGGAATCGAGCGGCATGGTGATGGAGACCTCTGGTCCGGGCGCCATGGGGCTGATGCAGGTGATGCCGGCCACGTTCGACGAACTGCGCGGCCGCTACGATCTCGGCGAAGACCCCTACGATCCGCACGACAACATCATGGCCGGCACCGCCTACCTGCGTGAGATGTACGACCTCTACGGCAACCCCGGCTTCCTCGCCGCCTACAATGCCGGCCCGGGCCGTTACGACGACTATCTCACACGCAACAAGGGCCTGCCGACCGAGACGCGCAATTACGTGGCCAAGATCGCCCCGCGCATCCAGGGCGCGGAACCAAACCGCGCTTCGCCGGCCACCCAGTATGCGATGAACGCCATTCCGATGAACATTCCGGCCGGTCCGCGCTACCCGAAGGCCAACCACGCCCCCGTGGCGTTGGCCGACACGCGCCGCAGTGGCTTCACGCGCGGCGCGGTGCAGACCGCCTCGCTGCCCGAGCCGCCGCGCCAGCCGGCCTATATTCCGCAGGCCCCAGCCCCGGCCCAGACCTACGCCGCGCTGCAGCCGCTACCGGCGCCGCCAGGCCGACAAAGCTTCCGTCTGATCCCGCAGGCGATGGCTGACACGATGCCGCGCAGCACCGGTGGCACCACCAACTGGGCGATCCAGGTCGGCGCCTTCGGCAACGAAGGCATGGCCCGCGCCGCCGCCGAAACAGCCCGCCAACGTGTGACCTCAATGTCCGCCCGTCCCACCGTGGGCACCACCAAGCAGGCGAGCAACACGCTTTATCGCGCCCGCGTCACAGGTCTTTCGCGCGACGGGGCGGTGCAGGCCTGCGAGAAAATGGGTGGCCGCAACTGCATTGTGCTGTCGCCAGACGCCCAGGGGTAGGTCGGACAACGCCCAATGCCTCGTTTTCGGCTCGGAAGCGTCGGGCGGTGCCCGACCTAAACCGTCACGATCTGGCCGGTTTCGGCTGCCTGCTTGATCGCGGCGATCACCTTCAGCGTGGCAAGCCCTTCGCGGCCTGACACCACCGGCTCGGCCGTACCACGGATGACGCCGCAGAAATTGCGGATCTGATTGGCCAGCGGGGCCTGATTCCTCGTCTCCAACGTCGTTTTCACGATCGGTGTCCACCAGTTCGGCGAGGCGCCGTGGGTCCACACATCCAGCCCCGGCAGCGACATCGACCCTAGCGTGCCGCCGATCTGGTAACAGCTCTCAGCGGTCTTTGTGTGATCCGGGTTCTCGTCGCTGGTGAATTCCCAGCTCCACGGGGCGGCGACGATATCCGACACCGTCACGGTGCCCAATGCACCGGAGGCAAAGCGCAGCAGGATCACCGCGGTCTCCTCCACCGCATGGCCGCGCAGGGCGTTGGACTCCATTGCCTGCACCGATTCCACTTCGCCGCACAGCGCGCGCAGCAGGTCGATGTCGTGGATCAGATTTACCAGCACCGGCCCAGCACCTTTCGCTCTGCGCCAGGCGGGGGCGAAATAGCCCTCGGGCTTGGCGAACCAGCAGATCCCATGCACTGCCACGATCCGCCCCAGCCGGCCCGCGTCGATTGCCGCGCGCGCGGCGGCGATCAGTGGATTGTGGCGGCGGTGATGGCCGACCAAAAGCGGCACGCCCGCCCGCTCCGCCGCCTCGACCAGCGCGTTGGCACTCGCCACGTCATCGGCGATCGGCTTTTCCACCAGCACAGGGATACCGGCTTTTATGCAGGCCAGACCGTTTTCGACATGCATCTGGTTGGGTGTCGCCACGATCACGCCGTCGGGGCGCTGTGCGGCCAGCATGGACGCGAAATCCGGAAACCAGGGGCAGCCAAATCCGGCGGCATAGGCTTCGGCGGCGGGTGCCGGATCGACGATCGCGCACAGGCTGGCCTGGTCCGAGGCCTGAATGTATTCCACATGACGCCGACCGATCAGGCCGGCGCCTTGAACCGCCAGGCGTACGCTCACTTCTTCTCGGTCAGCAGTTTCGCCGCCCGGCGCAGCGCCAGCAGATAGCCCTGCGTCCCGAACCCGGCGATCACCCCGTCCGCGCGACCCGAGACGAACGAGTGATGGCGGAATCCCTCGCGCTTGTGAACGTTGCTGATATGCACCTCGAACACCAGGCCGTCGAACGCATTCAACGCATCGAGGATGGCCACCGACGTATGGGTGAATGCGGCTGGATTGATGACGATGGCATCGGCGGCGTCGCGCGCCGCATGGATCCAGTCGATGATCTCGTATTCCCGGTTGCTCTGATGAAAATCGATCTCGACGCCCAGCTCACCCCCCAGCGCCCGGCAGTCCCGCTCCACATCCGCCATCGTTTCATGGCCATAGATATGCGGCTGACGTTTGCCCAGCAGATTGAGATTGGGTCCGTTCAACACGACAACCTTGTGGCTCATGATGCTTCCTTTCGATCCGCGCCCTTGCTTGATGTCCTTGCTCGGGGCCCTTGCTCGGGGCGTGGACGCTAGGCATCTTGAATTCGGGCAGGCAGAGCTAGCCTGTCCGCTTCGGGAGAGAAAGGTCGAATGACCAGCAAGCCGCCGCTATCCACTCGTTTTTCCAGTCTGACACCGCTGTTCTCCCCCCGGTCGGTGGCCATCCTTGGCGCCTCGACCGACCCCACGCGGATCGGTGGCCGCCCGATCTCCTACATGAAGCAACGCGGCTACGCGGGCCGGATCATGCCGGTCAATCCCAATCGCACCGAGGTCCAAGGCCTTCCGGCGTATGCCTCGCTGAAGGACCTGCCGGAAGTGCCGGATGTGGCGATCGTTGCGGTGGCTGGGAATGCGGCGGAAACGGCGGTGGCGGAACTCGCCGCCATGGGCACATTGGGGGCCATCGTGTTCACCGCGGGATATGCCGAGGTCGATCCGTCCGGTCACGGCCCGGAGACGGACGCGCAGAACCGGATGGTGGCTGTGGCCAAGGCGGCGGGGATGCGTGTGCTCGGGCCTAACTGCCTGGGCCTGTTCAACGATCGCATCGGTTTTTACCCGATCTTCTCGTCGTCGTTCGAAGGTGGCTGGCCGCCGAAGAAGCGGGGCGGGCAGGTCGGCATCGCCAGCCAGTCTGGCGCGTTCGGCACGCATCTGTTCTCGGTGATGCGCAACCGCGGCATTGCCACGCCGCTGTGTGTCACCACCGGCAACGAGGCCGATGTCACCATCGGCGACGTGATCGGCTGGATGGCCGAACACCCCGACACCGATGTGATCGCGGCCTATGCCGAGGGCATCCACGAAGGCGAAAGCCTGATGGCGGCGCTGCAGATCGCGCGCAACGCCCGCAAGCCTGTCGTGATGATGAAGGTCGGCAGCTCCCGAATCGGAAGGGTGGCGGCGCAGTCCCACACGGCGTCCATAGCGGGCGACGATGCGGTGACCTCCGCCGTTCTGGCCGAATTCGGTGTGATCAGGGCGCATTCGGCCGAGCACCTGATCGACATCGCCTACGCCGCCACGAGAAAAATCTACCCCGTTGGCAATACCCTGGGCGTCATCACCCTCAGCGGCGGCGCCGGCGTTCTGGTCAGCGACGCCGCCGAGGCGTTGGATTTCCCGATGCCGGAAATGCCGCGGCACGCCCAGGATGCGTTGCGCGCGCTGGTGCCGTTCTCGGCCCCGCGCAACCCGGTGGATTGCACCGCCCAGGTGTTCAACGATCCAACTCTGATCGGCAAATTCTGCGAATCGATGGTCCGCGATGGCGGCTATACTTCGGTGCTTGCCTTCTTCACCCAGGCCGGTGGTGCGGCCACGCTGTTTCCCCACATCAAGCGCGAGATGGAGGCGGTGGCGAAGCGCTATCCGGACCGGCTTTATTGCATGTCGGTTATCGCCGCGCCGGACATGTGGGCGGCTTACGAGGATGCTGGCTTCCTGGTGTTCGAAGACATGACCCGCGCGGTGGCCGCGATGCATGCGATGGGCCGCTTTGGTGAGTCGTTCGCGGCGGAAACGCCGAGTGCGCCGCCCAAGGTCTCGAAAGTGGCGCTTACCCGATCCACACCGAACGAAGCCGATGCCAAAATACTGCTGGAGAAGGCCGGTATTGCCGTCGTGCCCGAGCGCGCCTGTGCCACCGTGGAGGAAGCCGTCGCGGCCGCCGAGGCGTTCGGCTATCCGGTGGTGCTGAAGATCCTGTCGCCGGACATCCTGCACAAATCCGAAATCGGCGGCGTGATCGTGGGCGTGGCAAATGCCGGCGCGGTTCGCCAAGGCTTTGCCAAAGTGATGTCGCGCGCCCCGTTCGGCGCCCATATCGACGGGGTGCTGGTGGCCAAGCAGGCACGCGGCGTGGAATGCATCATGGGCATCGTCCGCGACCCCGTGTTCGGTCCGATCGCCATGTTCGGCCTTGGTGGAGTCTTCGTGGAAGTGTTGAAGGACGTGGTGTTCCGCCGCTGCCCGTTTGGCCGGGCGGAGGCCGAGGCGATGATCCGCTCCATTCGCGCCGCCCCTTTGCTGCTGGGCGCACGCGGCACGCAGCCGGTCGACATGCAGGCGCTGTCCGAGATGCTGTCCCGTCTTTCGGTGTTCGCCCACCAATCCGGCGAGGCATTGATGTCCGTCGATCTGAACCCGGTCTTCGCCACGCCGGACGGTGCCTTCGCGGCGGATGCGGTGGTGGAGATCGGACCGTCCCATGCCCATTGATCCTGACGCGCTCCTGAACTTTCCGATCCCGGAGGTTCGCCAGACGATCACGCCGGCATCGAGCATCCTCTACGCCCTGTCCATCGGCATGGGCTGCGATCCGATGAACACTGACGCGCTGGATTTCGTCGATCACCATCGCGGTCTGAAGGCAATGCCGTCGATGGCTGTTGTCCTGGGCCATCCCGGCTTCTGGCTGGCCGATCCCGCCACCGGCGTGGACGCCATTCGGCTGGTGCATGGCGAACAGGGCATCGTCTGGCACGCCCCGCTTCCGACATCCGGCGAGATCGTCGGCCGCAC
>JAYTHH010000055.1:0-6886 GCA_043732745.1 Rhodospirillales bacterium | reverse complement strand
AAAATCGCTTGGAATTGGCTCATCGCCGATCCAACGCGCATTCAATCAATCGGTACCCGCGGTTGGGCACAGGTCAATGTCTAGGGCGGTTGGTATCAGAGTTCAAGCAAGATGGGAATCCCCAGAGAGTCAGACTCTTCCGGGATTGGTATTAGGGATGCGTGTATCCAAACGGGCTGACATCCGCGTAGCTCACCGGATGCTTACGCCGCCTCCAGCGGATGTCGCGAGATGCTGTTTCGAAAACGGCACGCCGCAACGCGCCCGCCACTGTGGCACGGCTGCGCGACCTGACCGAGATTCTCACCCGCGCCACGCCTTGGGTCGGTTTGCTGCAACTCGCCTATGCTTGGTACCGCTCACAGCCGCTGCCCTCGTTCGGCGACCAGACTGCGAAGGATCCGGTGAAGCAAGGCCGCGCCGAGGCGGTGAAGTCCTATCTCAGCCGGATCGCCGTGGGCGGCCATGCTTGAGGTTTAGATCATCACCCGTTTGGGTTGCTTAACCCGAACCGGTCGACATGATCGCTAAAATAACAGGCCTCGTCTATCGCGCCCACAACCCGCGCTGGGCGTTCGAACCAACCTCCGGCGAAGGTGCCCGGATGCATGGCGGCCGCTTCAACCCGAAGGGCCGCGCTGCACTCTATACCTCGCCGCGGGTCGAAAGCGCGTTGCTGGGAGCGCAGCAGGGCTTCGCGTTCAAGGCCCAGCCAATGACGATGTGCGCCAACGAAGTCGATTGTGCAGACATGCTCGACCTGACCGACCCCGCCACGCTGGCGGAGCACGCCATCCATCCAAACGACCTGTCCTGCGCCTGGGAAGACCTCGCCTTCCGCCGTCAGCCCGTGCCAAGTTGGAAGCTGTCGGACCGCCTGATCGCCAAGTGCATTGCCGGCGTAAAGGTCCAAAGCTACGCGTTCCGGGCCAGGCCGGACGATTTCAACCTGGTGTTCTCGACATGGGGCGCCCCGCCCAACACCGTGGTCGTGGTCGACCCACTCGGCCGCCTGCCCCAGGACGATCGCTCCTGGCGATAACGCCGACCTACGAGGGCCACCGCTTCAATCCTCGCCCAACGAACAACGGAATATCCACGCCGCCCACGCGCACCGGCGGCAGCGCCTCGATGCTCCGGAACGCGCCGATATAGGTCTGCCGCATCGAGGCCAGCGTGCGCCGCGGCGCCACGATCACCACGTCGCCAGCCACCGGGGGATGCGTGGAAAGCCGGAACTCCCGCGCATCCACGTTGAGGCAGAAAATCGAAAAATCCGGCCCCAGCCCGATCCCCGCCTTGCCCGCGTCCGACCAACTGACCGCCGCGACCGGCAACCCCGTTGCCAGCACCGCAGGGCGCAGCGCGGACCAATCGCGTATCGACAAGGTGGCCTCGGCCGGTAAAGGCGCCCAGGGCAGGCGGATTTCGCTCACCACCAGCAGCATCGCCACCGCCAGCAACGCCGCCGTCGCCCGGGCCAAAAGCGGCGCCCAAGGCCGATCGGCCAGAAACGCGCCCAGCAACGGGAACAGCATCAGATATCCCGGCGTCGCCCAATGGAACAGCACCTGGCGCGACCACAGCGACACCACGGCGAACAGCACGATCGCCGGCATCGCCATCCAGCACAGCAGCCGCACCCGCGCGTCCGAGGCGCGCAACCCCCGCCACAGCACCAGCATCAACCCCGCCCAAATCCACGGCAACAGGAACACCGCCTCCCCCGCCAAGGTCACGACAGGTCCAAGCAGGTTCAGCTGAGACGCCGAAGCGCGACCGCCCTGGAAGGCCAGCGACGCCCAGCCATTGCCGGCGTTCCAGATCACCACCGGGCTGAACACCAGCAACGCCAGTGCCAGTGCTGCATAAGGCTGCGGACGCGCCAGCCACATGCGATAGCTGCGATCGGCCACGAGAAAAGCCGCAAACCCAGCCAACGGCAACACGGCGGTATATTTCGACAGCATCGCCAGCCCGGCGCACACGCCAAAGCCCAGCCACCAGCCAAATCCCCGCCCCGGCAATGCCCGCAACGCGCAGAACACGGCACCGAGCAAAGCCGCCACCAGCGGCCCGTCCGGCAGCACCCAGCCGCCAGACGTAATACCCATCACAGGCGCCAGATTGAATGCGATCGCCGCCCACAGCCCACAACGCGGGCCTGCGATCTCGACGCCCACACGAAACATCAGCCAAGTGGAGACAGCGAATAGTGCCACGAACGGCAGCCGCACGATAACGGCCGCCTCGGTCCCCGCCAGTCGCGCCGCAAGGTTGGACATCCACCAGGACAGCAGCGGGTGATCGAAATACCCCAGCCGCAGCGGCCCACGTCCGGCGACCACCATGTAGCTCTCATCCACCCCCAGCCCGATGCCCCACCCGAACAGGATGCGGGCAAGTGTGCCGGCGAGGATCAGCCACAGCAGGGCACGGAAAGATGTCATCCGGCCCCATGTGTCATCCTCGGCGGAGCGACGCAACATGCGCTCCGCCAGGAAACATTATGCCGCGATGGTCATCTGTTCCTGCTCGCCCAGGCCAGCCACGCCGATCTTCACGGTCTGGCCGGATTTCAGGTAGATCGGGTGCGGCTTCTTGCCCATCCCCACACCCGGCGGGGTGCCGGTGGAGATCAGGTCGCCCGGATACAGCGTGATGAACTGGCTGACGTAGCTTACCAGTTTCTTCACCCCGAAGATCATGGTCTCGGTCGAACCATCCTGCATGCGCACGCCGTCGATATCGGCCCACATGTGCAAATCCTGCGGATCGGCGATCTCGTCTTTCGTCACCATCCACGGACCGACCGGGCCAAAGCCGTCACAGCCCTTGCCCTTGTCCCACTGCCCGCCGCGCTCGGTCTGATATTCCCGCTCGGACACGTCGTTGATCACGCAATAGCCGGCCACGTGATCCATCGCGTCCTCTTCGGACACGTAGCTGGCCTTGGTGCCAATCACGATGCCGAGTTCCACTTCCCAGTCGGTCTTCACCGAGCCGCGCGGGATCGGCAGTACGTCGTTCGGACCACAGAAAGCACTGAGCGACTTTAAGAATACGATCGGCTCCTTCGGCGCCGGCATGCCCGTCTCGGCGGCGTGGTCCGCGTAGTTCAGCCCAATCAGCACGAAGTTCAACGGCCGCGCCACGCAAGGGCCCATGCGATGCGTGCCGTGCACGACCGAAAGCGATTCCGGTTTGATCTCTGCCAGTTCTGCCAACTTCACCGGCGACAGCGTGGCGCCATCGATGTCCTTGACGAAATCGGACAGGTCGCGAATGCGCCCCTCCTTGTCCAGAATCCCCGGCTTCTCGGCGCCCACAGGCCCATAACGCAACAGCTTCATAAATCTATTCCCCCGCAGGTCGGGCAACGCCCGACATCTCGCTCACAAGCCGGGCAATGCCCGGCAAAGTCGTCAAAGCGTCCAACCACCATCGATCAACATCGCCTGGCCCGTCACGAACTGTGCATCGTCGCTGGCCAGATACACCGCCATGGCCGCGATCTCCTCCGGCGAGCCCAGCCGCCCCATCGCCTGGCGCGCGACATAGGCCGAACGCGATGCCTCCACCGAGCCGAACTGCACAGCCCCCGCCGCGATCCGATCGTCCAGGCTGGGGGACTGCACCGTGCCCGGGCAGATCGCGTTGCAGCGAATGCCGGCTTTCACGAAGTCGCTCGCCACAGACTTGGTCAGTCCGATCACCGCGGCCTTCGTCGTGCCATACACGAACCGGTTCGGCGCCCCTTTGATGGAGCTGGCGGCCGAGGCCATGTTGACGATGGAGCCCGCGCCCTTTTCCACCATCCCCGGCAGAAACGCCTTAATGGTGCGGAACATCGAACGGACGTTGAGGTTGAACGCAAAATCCCATTCTGCCTCGGTGGCGTCGAGAATGGTGCCCTGGTGGACATAGCCGGCGCAGTTGAACAGCACGTCCACCGTCCCCACCCGCTTCGCCATCGCCTGCACGGAAGCCGCATCCAGCACGTCCAGCTTCGCCACTTCGATGTGCTCGCCTGCAATTTCCGACAATTTGTCGATGTTGAGATCGGTGGCGACCACGCGCGCTCCCTCGGCGGCGAAGGCCAGGGCGGTGGCGCGGCCGATGCCTTGCGCACATGCCGTCATAAACGCGGTTTTGCCCGCAAGACGTCCAGCCATCTTGAGATCCTTAGTGATTGTTCCGGCTCTCGCCGCGCGTTTCCAGGACGTTCAAATACAGCGTGGCCGGCTCCAGGCACGCACCGGTGCCATGCTGGCCCACCATCGAACGGTAGATCTCTTCCCACGGCGTCTTGTGCACGAGCACCGGCGGCACCCAGGCAGCGCGCCGCGCGGCCAGCTCCGCATCGGGGATCAGCACGTCCACCTTGCGGGTGTTAAGATCGATCCTGATCCGATCACCGGTTTTCAAAAGTGCCAGCCCACCCCCGATCGCCGCTTCCGGCGACACGTTGAGAATAGAAGGCGCCGCCGACGTACCGCTCTGCCGCCCGTCGCCCATCGTGGGCAAGCTCTCGATGCCGCGCTTCAGCATGCTGGCCGGCGGCTGCATGTTCACCACCTCGGCGCCGCCGGGATACCCCACTGGCCCGCAGTTGCGGATGATCAGCACAGACTGGTCCTCCACCCCCAGGTCAGGGTCTTCGATCCGCGCATGGTAGTCCTCCGGCCCCTCGAACACGATGGCCTTGCCTTCGAACACGTTGGGGCGATCCGGGTTGGACAGAAACCGCTCGCGGAACGCCGCGTCGATCACGCTGGTCTTCATCACGGCCGATTCGAACAGATTGCCACTCATCACAACATAGCCGGCGCTCGCCTTGATCGGCGCGTCGAACGCACGGATCACATCGCGATCGGGCTCTTCCACACCCTCGAGATTTTCAGCAATGCTCTTGCCCGTCACCGTCATCAGCGAGCCATCGATCCGCCCCGCCGCCAGCAACTCGCGCATCACGGCCGGAACGCCGCCGGCCCGATGAAACTTCTCGCCGAGGTAACGCCCCGCCGGCTGCACATCCACCAGCAGCGGCACGTTCTGGCCCATCTCCTGCCAGTCATCCAACGAGTGATCCACGCCCATATGGCGCGCGATCGCGATCATCGAAATCGGGCAGTTCGAAGACGCCCCCAAAGCCGCCGCCGCTACAACAGCATTGGCAAAAGCCTGCTTGGTCATGATGTCGGACGGCCGCAGATTCTCGTGCACCATGTCCACGATGCGCTTGCCGGTCGCATAGGCCATCTGCCCCCGCTCCCGATACGGCCCGGGAATGGCAGCACACCCCGGCAGCGACATGCCCAGCGCCTCGGCCAGCGAGTTCATCGAAAGTGCGGTGCCCATCGTGTTGCAATGGCCCACCGAAGGCGCCGAGGCGCACACCATGTCCATGAACTGGTCATAGGTGATCAGCCCTTCGGCATACATCTTGCGGCCCTCCCACACGATGGTGCCCGAGCCCGCGAGGCGGCCTTTGTACCAACCATCCAGCATCGGCCCGCCGCTCAGCACGATCGACGGAATGTTCACCGTCGCCGCGCCCATCAGACAGGCCGGCGTGGTCTTGTCGCAGCCGGTGGTCAGCACCACGCCATCGATGGGATAGCCGTGCAGCACCTCCACCAACGACAGATACGCCAGGTTGCGGTCCAGCGCCGCCGTCGGGCGCTTGCCGGTCTCCTGGATCGGATGGATGGGAAATTCTAGCGGTATACCGCCGGCGTCACGGATGCCGTCACGGATGCGGGTGGAGAGATCGAGGAAGTGGCGGTTGCAGGGCGACAGGTCCGAGCCGGTCTGGGCGATTCCGATGACCGGCTTGCCGCCTTGAAGTTCCTGCCGCGTGATGCCGAAATTGGTGTAGCGCTCGATGTAGAGCGCAGTCATTGCTGGGTCATGCGGATTGTCGAACCACCTGCGGCTACGCAGACGTGTATGATCGTTGTCGTTGTGTTCTGTCATGGTAGCGCTCCCCAGCCTTCGCTAGGGCAGGTTAGCCCGGGATCGCTGGAACGGCAATCATGCGGGGAGTGGAAGGCGCCGGTGCGGTTGCGAAATCAGTTCGGAGCCACGTCGAGAATGCGATGTCTTGAACCGGCAAGCCGTTGCAATACCGTCATAAATTAGATTGTTACGCTATCACCGCCGTTCCAATCAAGTGGTTTTCGTATCCATTTGGCCGAAACCTTATAAGACCTTCCAATTTTTCCTGGATATCTTTATTGTCTTTAGTGGCCTCAATCCATTCTTCGGCAGTTGTTAGAAATACTTTACAAAAATAATCGAGACTGATGCTGGTCACTGGCTTGGCATCGCTTCGCATACTCGACGCAATCTGGAATTTGTTTCCCCTGCCATCCGGCAAGATAAAAACTATGCGTTCGTAACGTGCTTTCGGATGTCCGAAAGTTTGGCCCTGGTGAATTATTCCGCCCCGCAAAGCCCAAATATCCTCCGCAGTTAAATGCAACATCTTCGAGCACAACCATTTTGTACACCACGGCACATAACGCTTTTCTACTTTAAATCTATTATTAATTTCCAATTCTTCATCAGAAGAGCAAATATCTGGTATCGATAAGGATAGATTGACTGCGGCATAGAAAAGGCCGGCGTTGAAGGCGCCAGCAATCTCATGCATCACAAAATGCAGCGGCGAATCTCCTGGCTGCACCATCTGCTGGATCCGATCGGAATTTGCTTCCCAGGGGACAATCAGATCATAAGTATCGACTTCGACACAAGCTCCTCACCCTCAATCCAGGCTTCTTGTGGATCGCACCTAACGGAAGAGTCCCATTGTCGATTCCCTCAGCGGCGTTGGCATGCGAGTCTGCGGGATGCGCACTGGTATCTCCATCGACGTCAG
>JAYTHH010000054.1:0-1999 GCA_043732745.1 Rhodospirillales bacterium | reverse complement strand
GGATCAGCGCATAGGTAAACAGCACCGCGTTGTAGCAGAACGCCTGCGCCACCATCAGCGAGACACCGAGTATGGTGCGCCTGCGATAGAGGCCGAATAGCGCTCGCAAGCTAGGGACGAACCAACGGCTGATATCGGTGCGCAGCCGAAGCCGCTCGCCCGACGGCTGTGGCAGGACTGAGCCGGTTTCGCGCTCCACACGCCCCTCGATTCTATCAACCACCGCCTCGGCCTGCTGCGGCTGGCCATGGGTCATCAGCCAGCGCGGGCTTTCCGGCAGGAAGCGGCGCAGCAGCAGCACGAAGAAGCCCAGCGCGCCGCCGATCAGGAACGCCGCGCGCCAGCCGTATTCGGCCGGCATCACCGAGGGGTTGAGCACCACCAGGCTGCCCACCGCGCCGAAGGCGGCCCCCAACCAGAAACTGCCGTTGATGGCCATGTCGGTGAATCCGCGAAAACGCGCCGGGATCAGTTCCTGGATAGTGGCGTTGACGGCGGAGTATTCGCCGCCGATGCCGGCGCCGGTCAGAAACCGGAACACCACAAAGGACCAGACATTCCACGACAGGCCGGTGGCGATGGTAGCCAGCACGTAGAGCAGCAGCGTGATGGTGAACAGGCGCTTGCGGCCAAGACGATCGGTCAGCCAGCCGAAGAACAGCGAGCCCATCACGGCACCCGAAAGATAGGCGCTGGCGGCCAGGCCGATCTCTCCGGCCGACAGCCGTAGCACAGGGCTTTCGGAGATCGCGGCGGACAGCGAGCCGATCAGCGTGACCTCCAGCCCGTCCAGGCTCCAGGTGATGCCGAGGGCACCGACCACCAGCCAGTGAAAGCGGCTCCAGGGCAGCCGATCGAGGCGCGCAGGCACGTTCGTTTCGAACACGCCTGGCAGTGCAGCCGCCTTATGGTGATCAGCCGACCCGATGGCCCCCATCTCTCGCTTCCTCATGTTTCAGGAAGCAATGGTTCTGGCGGCTACTGGGTTGCCCAGACTAGCCTATTGCTATTCCGCCGCGTCTCGCCGTGCTGCGATGTCGTTGCGGTGGATGCTCATGCTTTCCAGGACCTTTGCGAGGGCCGCCATGGTGAACGGCTTGCGCAGCACGGGATGCACGAGAATGTGGCGCGAAAGATCAACATCAGCGTGGCCGGTCATCAGCACCGCCCGCATGGCGGGACGTTCGCGTGTGACCTGCTCGATCAGTTCCAGCCCGTCCATGCCGGGCATGGCATAGTCGGTGAGCAGGATATCGGTGTCATCCGCGTCGTCCAGCGCCGCCAGCGCCGCCAGCCCGTCCGAAGCACTGATCGGGCGGTGGCCGAGTTCGGTGAGCATCTCGGCGGTCAGGCTGCGCACGTCGGCGTCGTCATCGACCAGCAGCACCTTCAGCCCGACCGAACGTGCCGTGCCGTCATCGGGAGGCCGCGCGGTGTCCGACGCGGCAGTGGCGCGTGGCAGCAGCAGCGATACGGTGGTGCCTAGCCCGACCTCGCTGGACAGGCGCACCTCGCCACCGGACTGCGCCACCAGCCCATGCACCTGTGACAATCCGAGGCCGGTGCCGCGGCCTTGCCGCTTGGTGGTGAAGAATGGCTCGAACACGCGGGCCAGCACCTCGGGCTTCATGCCGCCGCCGGTATCGCTCACCCGGATCATCACGAAATCGCCGGCCAGGCGTTCCTGCTGCACCATTAATCCCCCTGGCGATCCCGGTGCTGATACTGACCCCGATGCAGATCCCGAAACGCCGGCGATGGCTGAAACCTCGGGGTCCGCAAGCCCAGCTGCCACGGGGATGCTCACATTGATGGTCGAGATGCGCAGCGTGCCGCCATCGGGCATTGCGTCGCGCGCGTTCAGCGCCAGGTTCAAAATAGCCGATTCCACTTGGTTGGGGTCCGCCAACGCCGGCCACAACGCCGGCGCCAGCCCAGTCTCCACGCGAATGTGGCGACCCAACGTGGTGGTCAGCAGGCTGACCATACCGAGCAGAAT
>JAYTHH010000053.1:0-2000 GCA_043732745.1 Rhodospirillales bacterium | reverse complement strand
CGGTGGGTGCCGTCGTGTTCGCGTCATTGGCGTTGATGGTGGGTGCGGCGTTCGATGCGTATCGGCGCGTTCGGCGGATGGAGGTTCCGGCGCGGGCGCGCTGGTTCCAGACCACGTGGTTTGCGGCGATCATCCTGGTGGCGCTGGGGTTCGCCGCCGATGCTGCGCTGCCGTTCGGGTGGCGCACGTTCAACATCCCCTCGTCTTCCATGGTGCCGACGCTGCAGGTCGGGGATTATCTGGTTGCCGATGCCCGGTCCGGCGTGGCCCCGGTGCGGGGCGACGTTGTGGTGTTCATGCTGCCGCGCGACCCGAGCGTTGATTACGTCAAGCGGCTGATCGGGCTGCCGGGGGACCGGGTTGCGATCCAGGATGGCATCGTGATCCTGAACGGCACGCCGCTGGCGCGTCGCGACGAGGGCGAGACGGTGATACCGGAGCCGATGTCGTTCGGGACCAAGGGGCATCGCTGGACGGAGACGCTGCCGGATGGGCGGGCTTATGGGATCGTGACGGTGCCCACGTCCGGTGGCATGAACACCATGGCGGAACGGACGATCCCGCCGGGGCAGTTGTTCATGATGGGCGACAACCGGGACAACAGCCAAGACAGCCGGTTCGAGCAGGTGGGGCTGATCCCGACCGGGAACGTGGTTGGCGTGGCGCGCACGCTGTATTGGTCGGCAGACCGGGGGCAGGTCCTGACGAGCGTCCGGTAGTCATCGTGTTATGCTGATTTTTTTGTCAGCTACGGTGCGGTTGAGGAGCGTCCATTGGCTGCGATCACCTCGCGCAGCCGTTGTTCGACATCCCGGCTGGAGTAGGGCTTGGCGATGACCGCGCTTCCAGCGAGGTCATCGGGCAACACGCTGGACACGTCGTAGCCGGTGCCGAAGACGAACGGTATGCCGCGGCTCCTGAGCACCGCCGCGACGTCCCAGGACGTCTCGCCGTCCAGATTGACGTCGAGCAGGGCGGCGTCGAAGGTTTCCGACCGGGCGAGTGCCAGCGCCTCGGTCTTTCGCGTTGCCGGTCCGACGGCCACCCAGCCCAGGTCATCGAGCATGGCCTGGATCGTCATGACCAGCAGGAACGAGTCTTCGACCACCAGGATCCGGAAGCTTTCCCGGGGTGATGCAGCCAGCGGGTCGGCCACCAGGCCGGCTTCGGCTGGTGCGGTGGCGCCGCCTGGTGCGTTCGCATCGGAATCAGAGACCGACGACGGCGGTAGAAAGATGTCGCAGACGACGCCGGCGGGCAGGTAACGCACGATGGCATGGCCGCCGGTCTCCATGGCCAGCGCGCGTTCGATGAGGGTCGAGCCGAAGCCGCGGCGCTTGGGCTGTTCGACAAGCGGCCCGCCCGTCTCGGTCCAGGACAATTCGACGCTGCCGTCGCTGGCGCGCCGCCAGTCCACGGCCACGTGCCCGCCCGGTGCGGTGAAGGCGCCGTATTTCGCTGCGTTGGTCGCCAGTTCATGAACCGCCAGGGACAGCGACAGGGCCGACTTCGGCGTCAGGAGGATGTCGGCCCCGCCGAGGCTGACGGCCCGATGTTCGCTGGCGTAGTGGATGAGCTCCTCGCGCAGGAGTTTGTCGATGGACACGCCTTCCCACCGGCTTTGGGACAGCAGGCTGTGGGCCTTGGCCATTGCCTGGATGCGGCCTTCCAGGCCCTTGACGAAGCCGGTCAAGGAGTCTGCGTTGCGGCTGGTTTGGACGACGAGGGCCTGGATGTTGGCGATCGTGTTCTTCACGCGGTGGTCGAGTTCGGCCATGAGCACCTTGTCGCGCTCGGCCGTCCGCCTGCGTTCCTGCGCTGCCGTGTTGATCCGGCGCAGGACCACGTGGAGCAGCGAGACCCGCAGGTCGAACGCCGCGTCGAGGTCGGCGGGTGTCCATGGCAGGCAGCGTCCACGGACCGTCTCCTTCCAGACCTCGAACGATTTGCGCGGGCTGAGCCGGTCGCCGTTGGGGCCGCTCGCGATCAGCTTCGACGGC
>JAYTHH010000052.1:0-2008 GCA_043732745.1 Rhodospirillales bacterium | reverse complement strand
ATGCCGCGTGGGTTTCGAACGGGAGCACCCGAGGATCTGCGTGCGCAGTCACGGTCAGCAGCATGCAACTGCTTCCGATGCCCACGGCCAGCAATTGGGTGGCTTTTCTTGCGAGGTTCATTTCGGTGCTTTCGCTGATGGGACGTTGGTTGACGGGAATCAGGTGTCTTGGAGCCGAGTCGTGAAGCGTGAAATTGTTCTGCGGTAAGACCAACCCATCAGACCGGAGGGCATCACAGCCAAAACGGGGTCCGCCTCGGGATCATCGGGGTGCCGCGCCGTCCTGGTAAGGCTGGAAGCCGTATCTCGCGAAAATCGCCAGGCTTTCCGGCGAACGTATGAACCTCAGCCAATCGGCCGCTGCCTGAGGGTGAGCCGATCCCTTGACCGCTGCGCCGGCGTAGACGGCCGTCGTGTTCTGGTCGGCGGCAATCGTGACTGCTTCGATCGGATGCCCGGCCTGCTGCTGGAACATCACCTCCGATTGCCAGGTCACGCCCGCATCCACCTTGCCCTGCATGATGTAGAGCGGTGTCTGGCGATGGTGAATCTGCGTCAGCATGGCTGATCCGTCCGTGACCTTGCGTTCATAGACCGCGGCTTTCAGGTCTTCACCGCCGGCTTTGACGAGCGTTTGCTGAATCTGGCGGGCCACCCCCTCGAAGGCCGGGTTCGGCATGGCGAGCCGTATGTCGCTGCGAGACAGGTCGGCGATCGTCCGGATGCCCTTCGGGTTCCCCTTCGCCACCATGATGGCCAGTGTATTGGTCACGTAGGGAACCGGTGCTCCGGTCAGCTGGCCCTTCTCTATCAATCCCTTCACGGCATTCAGGCCAGCAAAGAACACATCCGGCTTCACGGTCCAGGTCATGTTGCCCACCGTGATCGTCCCTCCGTTCGCCATCTGCGTGGCGAGCAGGCCGGGGGGCAAGGTCTCGAAGTAAATCCCGCCGCGGTACTGCGGGTATTGCGCCTCGAACGCCTTGACCAGCGGCGCCATCGAGAAGAATGAATTACCGCCGTAATAAAGAACGAGCTTGGGATCGTTCAGGTTGCCGTGGAAATCGGCCAGGTTGTCGACTTCGGGCACGGTGAACTCGAGCCCCTTGTCGATGCTCGGGTTGTTTGCACCATCCTGCCAGGGGGGAAAGGGCATTTGCGCCGTGAGTCGCTGCGTATCTTGCGCAAAGGACGTCGATGACGTCGCCATGGACAGCATCAAGAGCACGCCTTGCAGTAACCGCCAGTCATTTCGCATATGCAAACCCCACGCGTTGCAACTCGGGCAAGGTGCCGATCGCTCCCGGGCTGAGCACCACATCGGCGATCAGGTGGTTGGTGAACTCGGCCGCCATGGCGTCGTGCGACAGGCGATCGGGATTGACCCCGGCCTTGATTCGCCCCGCGGTCACTTCCCAGACCTGGTTGTGACACGCGATGAAGACGGCGCCGCGCTGCTGCAAGGCGCGGATGCTGTTGTCGTCCGGCGAGAAGACGCCGTCGGGCTTTTGAAAGTCGGCCGGGTCGGCCGATGCGGCCGGTGGCAGGCCTGCAAGCGTGTTGGTGGCGAACTTGCCTTGAGTCATCTTCGCGAATTCGTATTTGGTCCAGATGAACTCGTCGTAGAGCGCCAGATGCGCGGTGCCGTGCGTGGCGGAGACGCAGAGGAAGTCGGGGTGCTTCCACGACCACACCTGCGCGTTCATCGAGTTGCGCATGAGGTTCAGCCACGGTCCGTCGAGCTCGGTGTTGTCGAACGCCTGCTTCGGGCCTCCGGCATAGCCGAGGATCGCCTCCAGCGCCTCGTGGTCCCATTCCTCCGGCCGGGTGAGGATCATGGGCACCGTCTTGAAGTCGCGCCTTCGGGGCGCAGCGACGAGGGTTCGCGACAGGGCCGCCAGTGTCTTGGCCCCGGGCGCCAGCAAGGCGGGGTTGCCGGGATCTGCGAAGACCGGCGCCGAACTCGACAGGGCCGCGATCGCGCCGACCGAGCCGGCCAGGGTCGCGA
>JAYTHH010000051.1:0-6956 GCA_043732745.1 Rhodospirillales bacterium | reverse complement strand
CGATCGATCCGGGCGACAATGCCAGGCTGTCCAGCCAGCAATCCTATGGCGCGCATTTCGCGGAGGTGGGCGTTGATATCGATACCGGCGAGGTGCGGTTGCGGCGGATGCTAGGGGTGTTCGCCGACGGGCGGGTGTTGAATGCCAAGACGGCGCGGAGCCAGGCGATCGGGGGGATGATCTTTGGCATTGGCGCGGCGCTGCACGAGGATCTGGTGCTGGACACGCGGACGGGTGCATTCGTCAACAATAGCCTGGCGGAATACCATGTGCCGGTGCATGCCGATGTGCCGGCGATCGAGGCGGTGTTCCTGCCGGAGATCGATGATATGTCGAACCCTCTGAAATCCAAGGGGATTGGCGAGCTTGGCATTTGTGGGGCGGGGGCGGCGGTGGCGAATGCGGTGTTCAACGCGACGGGGGTTCGGCTTCGGGATTATCCGTTAACGCTGGATAAGGTGTTGGCGGGGATGGATCGCCGTGTGTGAGCGTGCGGGACGGCTTCCCATTTCGTTTCAAACGAGATAGGCCACGGGCAAGAATAAACCCGGAGGCAGTCCCATGATCACCCGTCGCTCGCTTGCCGTTGGCGCCGCCGCGCTGCCGTTGTTTTCCATCAATAGCCGGCCGGCCCATGCTGCCGAGTTCACCTACAAGATGGCCAACAACACGCCAGCCACGCATCCATTGACGGTGCGGATGCAGGAAGCGGCGGAGCGGGTGTTGAAGGCGACGGACGGGCGGGTCGAGATACGGGTGTTTCCGAACAGCCAGTTGGGTTCGGACACCGATATGCTGAGCCAGTTGCGGTCGGGCGCGATCGAGTTCTTTACGCTTTCGGGGTTGATCCTGTCGACGCTGGTGCCGCCGGCGAGCATCAATGGCGTGGGGTTCGCGTTCAAGAGCTATGACCAGGTGTGGTCGGCGATGGACGGGAAGCTGGGGGCGTTCGTGCGGGCCGAGATCGGCAAGCGCGGGATTTATGCTTTTGAGCATATGTTCGACAACGGGTTTCGGCAGACCACGAGCAGCACGAAGCCAATCATGACGCCTGCCGATTTCAAGGGCTTCAAGATCCGGGTGCCGGTTAGCCCGCTGTGGACCAGCATGTTCCAGGCGCTGGGCGCCTCGCCGGCCAGCATCAATTTCGCTGAGGTCTATTCGGCGCTGCAAACGAAGATCGTCGATGGGCAGGAGAATCCGTTGAGCTTGATCGAGTCGGCCAAGCTGTATGAGGTGCAGAAGTATTGCAGCATGACCAACCATATGTGGGATGGGTTCTGGCTGCTGGGCAATCGCCGGGCCTTTGACAAGTTGCCGGCAGATGCGCAGGCAGTTGTGAACAAGGAGTTTGCGGCGGCGGCGATGGCGGAGCGCGTCGATATCGCCAAGCTGAACACCGATGTGCGGGCGACGCTGGAGAAGCGTGGCCTGGCGTTCAGCGAGGTCGATACGACGGTGTTCCGGGACGCGTTGAAGACGGCCGGCTTCTACAAGGAGTGGCGGGGCAAGTACGGCGAAGACGCGTGGCATGTGCTGGAAGAGGCGGTCGGCGCGGTGTCATGACGCGGGCGCTGCGGTTGGGCCGGGTTTATAGAAGTCGGGGCGTGCCCATATCATGAGCATCAAAGATTAACGGGAGAGTGGAGAATGTCCGTTTTTACCGCCAAGACCCTGGATGACGGCGTGTATGCGTTCAGCCTCAGTGAGGCGGAATGGCGGCAGCGCCTTACGCCCGAGCAGTATAAGGTCATGCGAGCGCATGGGACGGAGCGGGCGTGCACGAGCCCTTTGAACGCCGAGAAGCGGGAGGGCACGTATGATTGTGCTGGCTGCGGGCAGGCGTTGTTCGAGACGGCTGCGAAGTTCGAGAGCGGCACAGGCTGGCCCAGTTTCTTTGCGCCGATCCGTGAGGATGCCGTTGCAACCACCGAGGACCATGGGTTTGGCATGACGCGGGTGGAGGTGCACTGCGCGAATTGCGGCAGCCACCTGGGGCATGTCTTTCCCGATGGGCCGCGGCCGACGGGCCAGCGGTATTGCATGAATGGCGTGTCGATGACGTTCAACCCCGCCTGATCGTATGCCCCTGGAGATCAAGGTTGGGCCGCAGCAACTTGCGATCCACCAGGGGTTCACGGTCTTCATTACCGAGCCGGATGGATCCGTTGCGTGGCCGTCCGACAAGGGGTTGTATTACAACGATACGAGGCTGATCAGCGCCTATACCATTTATGCAAATGGTGAGGGCTGGGACCTATTGAACAGCGGTGCCGCGGTTTACTATGGGTGCCGGATCTTCCTTGCGAACCGCGTGTTCCCGTCCGAGGGCGGTGAGGTGCCGGCCCGCTCGTTGAGCCTGGTGATAAGCCGGGTGATTGAGGGGGGTTTGCTGGAAAGCCATGCCGTGACCAACCACGGCCGTACGCCTGTTGTGTTCAACCATGAGATTTCCCTGCGCAGTGACTTCGCCGATGTGTTCGAGGTGAAGGCCCGGCGGATCGTGCGCCGGGGGCGGATCGGCAGCGATTGGGATAAGGCTGCTGGCGTGTTGACGACCACCTATAGCAATGGCGACTTTCGTCGTGGCCTGGTCGTGGCGGCCGCGGGCGACTCGCCGGCGCAGTATGCGAATGGCCGGTTGACCTTTGCGATCCATCTGGAAGCCGGCCAGACCTGGCACGGCACCTTGCAGTTCAGTTTGGTCGATGGCGATACCGTCCAGGCTGCGCCGGCGGAGTGCGTTCTGACGGGTGAAAGCCGGCAGGGGCGGGATCTTGCAGCGTGGCGGTCGGGCGTGCTGGCCGTTTCGAGCAGCAACGGCCGGTTTGCGCGCAGTTTCGACCAGGCGGTCGAGGATATGGCGGCGCTTCGACTGCCGATTGTTCACGGCGATCGTACGGTGTTCGTGCCGGCCGCGGGGCTGCCGTGGTTCGTGGCCCTGTTCGGGCGCGACACGCTGATCACCAGCCTACAGACCATGATCCTGAGCCCTGAGTATGCGCGGGGAACGCTGGAAGTGTTGGCGGCGTGGCAGGCGACCGAACGCGACGATTTCCGGGACGCGGAACCCGGCAAGATCCTGCATGAATTGAGGCGTGGCGAACTGGCAGCGTTGAAGCTGATTCCCCACACGCCCTATTACGGCACGGCGGATGCGACGCCGTTGTTCCTGATGGTGCTTCATGCGGCGTGGAAGGCGACTGGCGACGAGGCGTTGTTGCGGGAGCATCTGGGCGCCGCGAAGGCCTGCCTTGCATGGATCGATACCTACGGCGACCGGGACGGGGACGGTTTTCAGGAATACGGGACGCGGTCGGGCCAGGGCTATGAGAACGTCGGCTGGAAGGATAGCGGAGAGGCTGTGGTCGATATCGACGGCAGCCTGGTCCACGGGCCGAAAGCGCTGTGCGAACTGCAAGGCTATGTCTATGCCGCGTGGCGGGGGATGGCGGAGATATTTGCCTGCATCGGTGACCCGGCTGGGGCCGCCGCGCTGATCGAAAAATCCGATCGGCTGTTTGTGCGGTTCAACGAGGCATTCTGGGACGAGGCGGGCGGGTTCTATGCCTATTGTCTCGATGGTGCGAAACGACCGATCCTGACGGTTGCAAGCAACGCTGGTCATCTGCTGTGGTGCGGCATCGTTCCGCCGGAACGCGCCCGGCGTGTGGTGTCTCGTTTGATGCAAAGCGATATGTGGTCGGGTTGGGGCATCCGGACGCTGACGTCGGCAAACCCGAGCTATAACCCTTATTCGTATCAGAACGGTTCGGTCTGGCCGCATGACAATAGCCTGATCGCGTTGGGCTTCGCGCGATACGGGTTTGGCGCAGAGGCCGCGGCGGTGGGTGAGGATGTGCTGCAAGCGGCTGGATTTTTCGTGCAGCGGCAGCTTCCGGAATTGTATTCCGGCCTGCAGCGCGATGCGACGAACTTTCCCGTCCAGTATCTTGGTGCGAACGTGCCGCAGGCGTGGGCTGCCGGGTCTGTGTTTGCATTGCTGCACGCCATGCTGGGTTTGAATTTCGATGCGCCCCGCAACCGTCTTTTGGTGCGCCCGAGCTTGCCTGCGTGGCTGCCGGACGTGACGTTGCACAACCTGCGCATTGGTCCACACGTGCTGGACATCGTATTTCGACGAGAAGCGGACATGACCGTTTTCGAGGTGTTGCGGGGTGACCCGGCATTGGTGATACGGTCGCCCGTGGACGGGACCTGATTCCTGGGGGGTTTCTTGGCTGTCATCGGCCGGGTTGGCATAGCAGTTCGATCTGCCAATCGACTTCGCTGGCTGTCAATGGGCAGCCACCGTCTTGTGCAGCAACCAGGATCTCGCCTGGGCCCAGTTGGCCCAGCAGTTGCTGGATGGCCATTCCGGCTTGCATGCTGAATCCGGCGCGGTGAGACAGGCTGACCAGGGCCTTGGCGCTGCGGAGCGCTACTGCACGATCGATTGTCTGCAGCGTCACGCCGCTGGCGACAGCCAGGATTGCGGCGGTTTGACGCGCATCGCCAGAGCTGGCGGTCTCGAGCAAGGTCTGTTCATTCAGCCGACCTTCGGCGTTCATTTGGCGAATGCTTTCCAGAATCTCGGCTTCGGTGGGTGACGTCGTCACGGTGCCAAGGCTTTGCGCGACATGGTGCCGCAGTTCGTCTGCCAGCGTGGGTGGGACATCGGCGCGGTTCAGCAGACCATCGAGTAGGTGGCGCGCAACGATCAGCGACAAGGCCCGGATGGATCGGACCGGCAGCATGGGCCTGCAGATGAGAGGTTCATGCCATTCCGGATGGTCGCCGGCGCGGCCGACGAGGGCGTCCAGCGTCGTTTCCTGAATGGTGGCGGAACGATTGGACAGTAGGGCCACAAGCGCCGGGCTATCGGCGTGCTGTGCGATGGTGTCGGCGATGGTGGCGCTCAGGCCTGCGCGACTTGCAACGGCCGTCGCCGTGCCGGACGTGGGCGGCGTCGCCAGCAGTTCCAGCAGGTCGGCATCTGTCAGGAGCGGCGAGAAGCGCAGGACCGGGTCGCTGACTGTGCCTTCGGGGTCGTGCGCAAGCGTCAGGATGATGTCGCGCGGCGCTTCGGCGACATTGGTCAACGCTTCGGCGATTGCGGCACGGACGCGGACTGTGGCGTCATTGGCCAGGGTTCGCAGCATCGTATGGACGTGGGTCTGCGCGGCCTGCTGCGCCGGGCCGGACAGGCCCGGCAGCAGGCGGGCCATCTTGGTCGCAAGCAGGCTGCGGACGCGTTCGTCCGCGTCTGCGACCAGGCGCTTGTCGGCGGCCTCTGCATAGGCGGGATTCAAGGCCACGGCGGCCCGGACGGTGGTTGCCGGGTCGTTGGCCAGGCGCAGGAGTGTTTGAGCATCGGTGGTGAGGCGGGCGGCCATGCGGACGCGGGTCGCTTCATCGGGCTGCTCGGGCGGGCGTGTCGGTGTCATCACTGCTTCCATCAGGCCCCCCACGGCAGGTTCGATACCCGCCAATGCCCGCGACCGTTGCGCTTGACGTCGTACATGGCTTCATCCGCGCGCTGGAGCAGATGTTCCAGCGTTTCGTCGGACCCTGGCCGGCGCATGGCGATGCCGATCGACATGCCGATTCCGGGGGTGTGGCCTTCGGTCAGGTGTGCGAATTCCTGTGGGACGGTCAGGCGGAGGGTTTCGGCGCGTTCGGCTGCGGTCAAATTGTCCGCGCCGTCCAGCCAGCAGACGAATTCGTCACCGCCGAGCCGGGCTATCAGGTCGGTGGGCCGGAAGGTGCGCCGCAACAAGGCGCTGGTCAGCATCAATGCCGCATCACCTGCTTCGTGGCCGACGCGGTCGTTCAACTGCTTCAAGCCGTCCAGATCGATGAACAGCAGGGAGGCGGGAAGGTTATCCGCCTCGAGCCGATCCAGCCGCCGGGTGGCTTCCTCCAGGAAGGCGCGTCGGTTGAGGAGACCGGTCAAGGCGTCGGTCCTGGCTTGGCGCGCCAGCTCCCGCTGGATTGATTCATGTTCCAGGACGATGCGCATCAAGCCGGTGATGGAGCCAGCGAGCACGAGGTCATCCGCATCCCACATGCGGCCGCCTGGGGCTCGCCATGCCAGGAGGGCCGCATTGTCGCCGAAGCGGGTAGAGGCCGGGCAGATCAGCACCTGGCGGCCGTCGATCGACCGGACCATGCGGGTCGCGTCTGTTCCGTCGAGCATATGCGGCAGCACCGTTTCGGCCATGCCATCGGCGCCGCTGCCGATACCGTGGAGAATGGGCTGTGTCGCGCCTGGCAGCAGGTCGAGCACGGCTGTTCCTTCTGCGCCCAAGGCGCGCATCGCGCCGTCCAGCACGGCGCCCATCATCCTTGGTGCCATTACTTCCTGCCGCATCTGGTCCAGGATTCGGTCGAGCGCCTGGCCACGGCGCAGCGCGCTCGCGGTTTCGGCGCTGGCGCGTTCCTGTGCGGTCACGTTGACGGCCACGCCCCGCACACCGCGAAGTTGCCCGGCCTCGTTGTGTAGCGGCACCGAGGTCAGCGCCATGCAGACAGGCTTACCCTGCATGGTTTTCAGCCAGGTGTGTCGCCTTCGGATGGGGGCGGTGAAGCAGAAGGGGTTCGGGCCGGACCGATCGTGCAAGAGAACTTCACCGGGTTGGCCCAGCAAGGCATGGGACGGCCAGCCCAGCACGTCATGGGGTGCGGCGAAGGTCAGGCGGCCGGCGGCATCCGCCTCGAACAGCATGTCTGCGGCGATGGCGCCGAACTGGCGCCATCGTTGCCGGCTTTCCAGCAAGGCCAGCCGAAGGGCGCCGTTGTTCGACAATTCCGGGTGGTCGTGCCCTTCGGCTGGCGTGTCTGCGTGTGCCAGCGTGGCCTCGCCCTGCACGATTTCGGCGTTGTCGGTCATGTCCCTGGTGTCCCTCGTTGGGGCATCATCGCCGATTCGGGTTAATGAAAGGTTAGTGGGCGCT
>JAYTHH010000050.1:0-2011 GCA_043732745.1 Rhodospirillales bacterium | reverse complement strand
TGCGGCGGCCGAGGTGAGGCACCATGGCCGGCATCCAGGCCGGCTAACTGCGGCACAGCGGCATCAGTTGCGGAAGTCGCTCAAGCGACTGACGTATGCGGTGGAGCAACTCGGCCGGCATTACACCCGCCGGGCAGTTAAGGCGTATGGTGCGCGGTGCGAAGCGTTGCAGGACGTACTGGGCGCCGCCAATGATGCCATCGTCGGGCACAAGCTTGCGCTTCAGCTAGTGACGGATGGGCGCCCTGCGCTGGCCGACGCCGCCGGGGCTTTGGCGCAATGGTGCGACCGCCGGGGCAGGAAGACCCTGCACGGGCTCCGCCCCGCGGTGCGGAAGTTGTTCGAGGCGGAGGCATTCTGGGCGTGACGGCCAGGGCGGCGTCACGATACAGGCACCACGATCTTGACCCGGTGGCTCTCCAAAGGAGTCTCAACGAAGGTCGTGGCGCCTTCAGCGCCGATCCGGATGCGCTGCCGCGGCAGGCCATCGGCCACCAGGGCATCCACGACGACCTGTGCCCGGGTCGCGGACATCAACGCCGCTGCCTTCTTGCTGCCGGTCGTGTCCGCATAGCCAATGACGGTGATAACGCCAGCTTTCGAGTGCCCGGCGAGATCGGCCGCTTCCCTGATCGCCGTAACCGCGGGCGCGTCGATCTGTGCCGACCATTCCGTGAAGAAGACGATGACATTGCGGGGTGCCGCCGTGGCGACACCGGCCGAGACCACAACACCGCAGGCGGCGATAAACGCAAGGACCGATCGCATGGATAACATCCTTTCTGTGATGCTATAGCCAAGACCTTAAACTGTGGCCGGCTCAGGGGAACAGGTTCGGAAGTTACTCAGGCATCGCCTTCGCAACAGGACCACTTTGCGGAAATGCTCTTGGGCCGTTCAGGCGAACACCCTGCTCCATGTGGACTTAAGCGTGGATCAGGGCCTGACGATCGGGTTGCGGCCGCCGTGCGCGACGACGCGGTCAGGGCGCTGGTGAGCGCGGTCAAGGACGGGCGCCCGGCCGACGGCTTCGTCGCAACGATCGGGAGTACGGAGCGGTCCTTGCCGAGCACTTCCCGCCAAGCGCGCTCAAGCGCGACGAATTGCCCGACCGTCTATTGGAAGTCTGACAGTGTCGAAGTCTGACAGTGTCACCGTCTATTGAAAGTCTGACAGTGTCTTCGAACGGAGCGAACCCTGAGTATTTTCCGAGGCTGCTGCGCGCCATGCGCCTGCGCCTATTGTTGTGAACGCCACCAAACCGGGTGACGCTTACGCCGGAGCGCAAACCGTCTTGCACGCCATATTGCATCTACGCGGTCGTATAAACTCGATACCTGGCATGGTCCTTTGCTCACTCCTCGCCTCGGCATCGGCTCGGGCTCAGCCGTATTCGAACCCGGATGAGGGCCACCGAATGGCAACGGCCTGGTGCAGCGGTTGCCACCAGGTGGAGCAGAGGCCCGCCCCAGGCATCAGCGACGCGATTCCAAGCTTCCAGGCCGTCGCCGACATGCCCGCCACGACGGCATTGTCGCTACGGGCATTCCTGCGCACCTCCCACGCCGCGATGCCGAACCTGGAACTGACAGATCCTCAACTCGACGATTTGGCGGCCTACATCCTTGGCCTGCGCGCGCCGGTGTCCCGATGATGCGCCACTCGGCGATGGGTGCCGGCGATGGCATAGCGACTCTCGATACCGAGTCGTTCGGGACGATGGTCCTGGAGGGCGAGGGACGTATCGCCGTGGAATTCATGTCATACGGTTGTGGCTATTGTCGGGCGATCGAGCCGATCCTGCAGCAGGTGGCGGCAACGGTCGCGGGCGAGGAGACGATCTTCCGGGTGAACATCGCCGCCGCCCCGGAACTGGCGAGCGATTACGACATCGGCGGCACTCCAACCTTCGTCATGTTCCTCAATGGCCAGGAAGTCGGCCGGGCAGAGGGGCCGGACCCGAGCCTGTCGGCCATAACCGACGCCGTCACGGGGCCGTTCGTATCGTGAT
>JAYTHH010000049.1:0-2011 GCA_043732745.1 Rhodospirillales bacterium | reverse complement strand
GAGCCTTTACGCCGGCAACACGCATCGGCTCGAAATCTGGATGGTGCTGGTCGCCGCCGCCGCAGGGGCGATGATCGGCGACAACATCGGCTTCTGGATCGGGCGCGAGGGTGGCCTGCGCTTGCTCGAACGCTATGGCAGCCGCGTCGGACTCGGGCCGGCGCGGCTTCGCCTGGGGCGCTATCTGTTCCATCTGCATGGCGGCAAGGTGGTGTTCTTCGGCCGTTTCGTGGCCGTGCTGCGCGCCCTCGCAGCGCTGTTGGCGGGTGCCAACCGCATGGACTGGCGGCAGTTCCTGGCGTTCAACGCAGCCGGCGGCCTCATCTGGGCGGGGCTCTACGGCGGGGGCGCCTATCTGCTTGGTGATCGAATCACCCGCGTGGTTGGCCCCGTCGGCTTCACCGCCCTGGGCGTGGCGGCGGTGGCGGCGTTGTTTGGATTTCGTGCGCTGCGGCAGCGCGAGGCGATCTGGCAGGCCCAGGCTGATGCAGCGTTTCCGGACGGGGCGTTTCCAGATTCGGTTCACCACCAAGAATGAGCAATCTGCTGTATTTCGCGAGCCTGCTGCGCACCGATGTCGAACTGGGGCTGGGCATTTTCATCGCCGCCGTCGTCACGGCGCATGTGCTGCTCACCCGGCGCGAGGTGGCGGCCTCGGCCGGGTGGATCGGGCTGGCCTGGTTCGCGCCGTTCCTTGGTGGCTTCCTGTATTTCGTGCTCGGCATCAACCGCGTGCAGCGACGGGCGCGACGCGTGCGGGGCGGACCGGCCAAGCCGCGGCGGCATGGGCGCGCCGGGCGGGCGCGGGAGGCGAACCGGCACCTCGCGTCGCTCGAGAAAGCGATCGGCCTGCTCACGGAGCGCCCGATTGAGCCAGGCAACACCTGGCGCATCCTGCACAACGGGGACGAGGCGTACCCGGCGATGCTTGCGGCGATTGCAGGTGCTAAGGCCAGCGTGGGGCTGTCGAGCTACATCATTCGCGCGGACAGCGTAGGGATGCGCTTTGTGGCAGCACTTCAAGAGGCGCAGGGCCGCGGCGTTGCGGTACGCGTGATCGTGGACGGCGTGGGCAGCGGCTGGCTGCGATCGAGGGCGTATTCAGCCTTGCTGGCGGCCGGGCTTCCCGCCCAGCGGTTCATGCACACCGTGTTGCCCTGGCGCATGCCGTTCTTGAACCTGCGTACCCACAAGAAGATCCTGGTCGTGGACGGACGGCTCGCCTTCACCGGCGGCATCAATATCGCCGACCAGAACGAGGTGGCGACCAACCCCGCCGATCCCGTTCAGGATACGCATTTCGAGTTGCGTGGGCCGGTGGTGGCGCAACTGGTGGAGGCCTTCGCACGGGACTGGGCATTCTGCACCGAACGTGGTGATGACGACGGCGAGGCGCTGGACGGGCCGGCCTGGTTCCCCGATCTAGCGCCACAGGGCGATGCCGTCGCCCGCGTGGTGACGGCCGGGCCGGACCAGGACCTGGAGAAGATCGAGTTCGCGGTGCAGCAGGCCATCGCCTGCGCGCAGACCCGCATCACGGTGATGACGCCGTATTTTCTGCCTGACCAGCAGTTGATGATGGCGCTGTCGCTGGCCGCGATGCGCGGAGTGGAGGTGGACATCACGCTGCCCGAACACGGCGATCACCGCCTAGTGGACTGGGCATGGCGCGCCAACATCGGCCCACTGCTGCATGACGGCTGCCACGTGTTCCTCAGCCCGCCGCCGTTCCGCCATTCCAAGGTGATGGTGGTGGATGGCGCCTGGTGCCTGATCGGCAGCAGCAACTGGGACATGCGCAGCTTTCGGCTGAATTTCGAGCTCTGCGTCGAGATCACCGATTCCACCCTGGCGACGACGCTGGAGGCGCTGGTGGTGGGATGGCGGGGGCGGCAGGTGAACGAGATCGAGATCCGCAGGCGCAGCGTTGTCCTGCGCCTGCGCGATGCCGCGGCACGGCTGCTGCTACCCTATTTGTGAATCACCCTATTTTTGCGCAGCCGCCGCCAGG
>JAYTHH010000048.1:0-6972 GCA_043732745.1 Rhodospirillales bacterium | reverse complement strand
CCGGTCATGGATTCACATATGGCGCCCATCCCGTGGCCTGTGCGGTGGCGCTGGAGACGCTGGCGATCTATGCGAAGCGGGAACATCGTCGGCACGTGAAAGCGGTGTCAGGCGCCTTCCTGGACGGTCTGAAGGCCCTTGAGGCGCACCCATTGGTCGGCAATGCCCGCGGCGTTGGGTTGATCGCCGGCGTCGAGCTGATGGCGGACAAGGCGACGCGCACCCCGTTCGATCCCGCGCTGAAGATCGGCACGCTGGTGCACGACAAATGTCTGGAAGCCGGCCTGATCGTGCGCGCCATCGGCGACCGCATCGCTTTCACTCCCCCGCTGATCATCACGGTTGAGCAGATCCAGGACCTGCTGGTAATGTTCCGCAAGGGGCTGGATGCGGCGCTTGCCGAAATGGCGGGTTGATATCACGCGCCGGGCTGGTCGGCGGCGGCGCGCCAAATATGACTCATCCAAATCGCCGTCGACACATTCTCCACGTGTCAACCTCAAGGCAGGTTGGTATTAAGCCCGCCGACTGCGGAACCACTGCAACGCAAGAAAAGCCATCCGCGTCCAGTTCAGCGACGCGCGGATCTGATCCTGCGCCGAGCGGGATACCTCGTGCGCCTCCAACTCGCTCCGCCCTGGGCTAGACTTGCCCATGGCGATCAGCAGCACGATCAACGCCAGCGCCAGATCGCCGCCCGCCACTACGCCCGCCGCTCCGGCCGGCGGCAAATGCGGGAGCAGCAGCGCATAGATGGCGATTTGCCCGGACAGGAATGCCGCGAAAGCGAGCAGGCCCGCCACCATGAACAGTGCGATCTGTACCACATGGCGGCGGACGACGGAACGCCAGCGAAGCTTCTCGGCCTGCAGCGCGATGGAGGCGAGCCGAAAAGTATTCACCGGATCAGCGTAGGATGCGGGCTGCGATATATCCCAGGACCACGGCGGCGATCACCGTGCTGAAGGGGCGGGCGCGGACGTATTCCGCGGCAGTCTCGGCCTCTTCGTGGGCGCGCTTGCTGACGCGGTCCATTGCGTCGCTCGCCTGGCTGGCGGCTTCGCGCATGGCCGGCTGCACGCGGCCGGACATCAGCTGATCGAGTTCGCGGCGTAGTTCCTTGATCTGCGACTGTGCGTCCTGCAGCGTGGATTCTAGGGTGGGATTGCTTGCCATTGGTGGGGCCCTTTGTCTGGTGCGCGACGATCGGCGAACCGGTTTCGCTCGGTTGATGAAACCAATCCTGAGGCCGAAGGTTCCGCGACTTTTTCGCGATCTGGGACGCGGTGATATCAGCGATTTTCACCTGCGCTCTTGACTTATGGCGCGCCACATTCTTTTTACCGCTCCTTGGCGGCTCGCCGGCCATAAGGTCGTGTGCGCCGGCAGCATGATAGGGGCGTAGCTCAATTGGCTAGAGCGCCGGTCTCCAAAACCGGAGGTTGCGGGTTCGATTCCCTCCGCCCCTGCCATTCTCTCCAAAGCGCGTCCCGTCCGGGGATCGCTGGGTTGGGATACTAACTTCTAAGAGGCAGGTGGATAGGATGAGTGGCGTGATTGCTCCGGCAAAATTCATTCGCGAAGTGCGCGCGGAAATCGGTAAGGTGACCTGGCCGTCCCGCAAGGAGACGGTTGTGACCACCGGGCTGGTGTTCGCCATGGCCGCGCTGGCTGCCTTGTTCTTCTTTATCGCGGACCAGATCATCGGCATTGGCGTGCGCGCCCTGTTCGGCGTCGGGCTTTAGGAATTCGCCATGGCAAAGCGCTGGTATGTCGTTCACGTGTATTCGGGCTTCGAAAAGAAGATCGCCCAGCAGATCAAGGAGCAGGCCGCCCAAAAGGGCCTGGCCGACATGATCGACGAGGTGCTTGTGCCGTCGGAGGAAGTGATTGAGCTGCGCCGCGGCCAGAAGGTGAACGCCGAGCGCAAGTTCTTCCCCGGCTACGTGCTGGTGAAGATGGAACTGACGGACGACGCTTGGCATCTGGTCAAGGACACTCCCAAGGTGACCGGCTTCCTGGGGACCAAGACGCGCCCGAGCCCGATCACTGAGGCGGAAGCCGACCGGATCATGAAGCAGGCCCAGGAAGGCGTGGAGCGTCCGCGTCCGGCCATCCTGTTCGAGATCGGCGAGCAGGTTCGCGTGGCCGATGGCCCGTTCACCAGCTTCAACGGCACAGTGGAAGAGGTCGACGAGGAAAAGGGCCGCGTGAAGGTCAGCGTTTCAATCTTCGGCCGTTCGACGCCGGTCGAATTGGAATACAGCCAGGTCGAGAAGGTCTGATCTTTGCGGGGATGGTGGAAAATCCACCATTCCCGTTTTCACACTGTCGCCACCCGCCCGCCCCAGGTGGGAAGCAATTCTGCGCCCGGCTGGCCCTGTGGGCCGATCAGCAGATCCGGTCGCAGCGCATGAAGTAGCTCCGCTGGATTGATGCTGTCGATCATCACAACAAGATCCACCGCCTCCAGCGACGCGAGCTGCGCCGCGCGTACCGCTTCCGGCGGCTGATTCTGGCCCGGCGTGTCGCGCTCCAAACCGATCACCAGCCGATCCGCCGTGGCGCGGCTGCCATTTAGGCTGCCGATTTCGGCCGCGCCAATGGAATCGAATCGCCCGACCGTGACGGCGGTCTGCCGCCCCTCGCGCCGCCAATGTTCCACCCGGCTGGCGGCCGCCTCCAGGCTGACGATCTTGCGGAGCGCGCTGCCCTGCGGGTTGATCGCGGCAAGCAGATCGCCCTCGCGGGCCACCGAGATTCCGCTGCGACCGAGTACCACCGAGCTGGCCACCATCGCCACGCTGGCGGACAAGGTAAGGTCGAGCCCGGCGGCCATGGCAGCGCCGAGCGCCGCCACCGCGGTATCCCCGGCGCCGGAAAAGTCGACGATATCGGCGGAGCCGCCGCGCAGATGAAACCCGCCCTGGTCGTCCACCAGCGTCATGCCGTCCTCGGCGCGGTTGACCAGCACGGCGCCAAAGCCGTGCAGCGTGCGTAGATTGGCGGCTGCGCTGACGATGGCGGCGTCGGTGTTCAATGACGTGCCGGTGAAACGCTCCAGGTCGTACTGGCTGGGCAGGATGACATCGGCGCCGGCGAAGCGGCTGAACTCGATGCCGCGCGTGTCCACCACGACTGGGCGTCCGGCGATGCGGGCGGTGGCGATGATCTGCGCCGGAATATCGCCGGACAGCACGCCCTTGCCGTAGTCGGACAGGATGGTGACCGATGTGGCCGCCATGGCGTCGCGCACGATGCGCAGCAGACGCTCGGCCAGCTTCGGATGGATCGGCGAGGTATCTTCACGGTCGGTGCGCAGCAATTGCTGGCCCTGCGCCATGAACCGGGTTTTCCTTGTTGTGGTGCGGCTGCCCTGCACCAGCAACCAGGGTTCCACGCCAGGTTGGCTGCCAATCAGGCCGGTGAGGTCCGATCCGGTCTGGTCGTCGCCCACCACTGACACGAACGCCACCGCCACGCCGAGTGCGCCGAGGTTTCGCACCACGTTCCCAGCACCGCCGGGCACCGCCACTTCACGGTCCACCGACAGCACTGGCACAGGCGCCTCGCGGCTGACGCGTTCGACAGTGCCGTAGATGTAGCGGTCCAGCATCGCATCGCCCACCACCAGTACGCTGGTGCGGGCCAAACGGCGGATCGCCTGGGCCAGTTGCTCCGCGCCAGGGATCGCGCGTGCGGGGGTCGAAGAGGCAGGATCGGGGACGTCGTCGCCGGGCGCGGTGGGGGGATGTTGATATTCGTCCATCTAACATCGCTAGCGCCGGCGGTGGTTGGGCGCAAGCGAACACAGGCAGGGTCCGATCGAAACCATTCGTTAATCCATTCGCGGCAAGCTGTCGGCAACGGACATGGGTGCGCGTGTGGGAAAGGAATTCACCAATTTGGCGCAAGGCTTCGGCTCCCAGGGCACCAGTGCGCTGGGCTTCGGTGCGCAGGTGGGGCCGGCGGCGGCGCTGTTGGTGCATGAGGCGGTACTGCGCCTATGCCGGGCGCCGGCCGGGCGCATCGCGCTGGTGCTGCATCTGTCCCGATTGGTGCCGCCGGCGCCGCGACCTTACCATGTCCGCATCGCCCGCGCCTTGTTGCAGGATACCGCCGCCCGGCATGAAGGGCAGGTTTTCACCCTGGCAAATCAGGACATGGTGCTTCTCTGTGCGGCGTCTCCAGGCTTGGGTGGTGTTGCCCCTGCCTTGCCCCCCACGCTTGCCACCGATCCGGTGGCCTTGCCGGCAATCCTGCGGCGCCTGCTGCGCGCCGACATGAAGCCGGCTGACCAGCTGGTCAGCCTCTGGCATCTGGATCGGGAGGCGGACAAGATCGCCGCCTACACGCGCGCCCAGATCCGTCAGGCAAATATGATGCCTGCATCGATTGACGACCGGATACCATCTCAAAGCGTTGGGAGGAAGGTCAAGGCCATGACATCAGAGGAGGATTTTGCCGGCCAGACCGGTCTGGCCGGCGTGATGGGACAGCTGATGGATCAGGCGGCGATCTCCGACCTGATGCAGCGGCAGACTGCCATCGCGTTAGGCCCGGACAAAGCCCAGTGCGATGGCGGCTCCTTGTTGCGCCCGATCTTCCGGGAGGTGAGTTTTTCGATCGCGGCGCTGGAGGCCCGCTTGGCTGGGGTTGAGCGAGGGCATATCGGCGATGTTGCTGCGGACCCGTTCCTGTTCCGTCACCTCGCCGGCCGGCTGGACGAACGCATACTGCAGGAGCTGTGTCAGGAGCGGCGACCGGATGGCGGCGGCGGCCTCCTGGAGGCTCTGACACCCAACGCCGGCGAAGCGCCCGGTCCTGCCTCTCGTTCCCCACCGCTGCATCTAAATGTCACCGTCCCAGCGATCCTGTCGGAGGTGTTTGCCCGGCTGGCGATCACCTGCACCCGACACGGGGTGCGGGTCGGCGTGGAGATCAGCCTGCTCGAAGCCATGATCGACCGCGCAGCATTCGAGCGGGCGCGGCAGGTGCTGGCGGATCACGGGATGGATCTTGTGCTGGACGGCGTGTCGCACGTGGCGATGCTGATCGCGCGGCCCTGGGCGTTGCATCCGGATCTGCTGAAACTGGACTGGTCGCCCCGGCTGCTCGATTTGCCCGAGCAGGATGCCGCGGTGCTGGAGGCGGCGATCGCACAGACCGGTCCGACCCGGGTGGTGCTGCATCGCGCCGAGACCGAGGCGGCGCTGCGCTGGGGCGTGGCGCGCGGCATCAGGCGGTTTCAAGGCCGGCATGTGGACGCCATGCTGGGCGCCTCGCGCATCGTGGCCTGTGCCCATGCGGGCGATTGCAGCCTGCGGCAATGCGTGGAGCGTGCTGCTTCGGTGGGCACAGTGGGAAGGATCGGCTGCCGCAACCTGGCCCTGCTCGAACGCGGCACGCCCGAACCCGACCTGATCCCGCATCTTGCGGGAGGCGCCGTTATGCCCGGGGTGGGCGCATGATCTCGCTGGTCAAACGGCGGGAGCCGGCCTTGACCGAAAGTGCCGCCCACCGGCAGGAGGCGGCGCAGCTGGTCGCTTATCTGCATGAATGCCAGATGGCCGGGATCGCGCGGCGGGCGTGCGTCGTGCATCTCGCGCGACTGTCGGCCGACCGGATGCGGCCGCATCATCTTCGCCTGGCGCGCGCGGCGCTGGAGCCGCTGGCCCATGCCGATCGGGCGCGTATGTTCACCCTGCCGAACCACAGCTTCGTGGCCATCTGGCGTGGCCGGGCCGATTGCGCCGCCGCGGCGAGCCGGGCCGCCATCACCCATCTTTTCGCCGATGGTGACGAGGCAATCCCGCCAGAGCTGCTGTGGGAGGAGTTGGATATCCCTCAATCGGTGGATCGGCTGCTGCTGGTGGCGGAGCAGTCGATCGGGCCGAAGCTGCCATCCGTGCGGGTATCGGGAAGCGGGCAGAAATTCGACCCCGCCACCCTGCAGGCGTTGGAGTCGCTGCTGACCCGGGCTGATGTGGCCCGCTTCGCGCGGCGTCACCCGGTTTTCGCCAGGGCGTCGGATGGTGGCTTCCGCGCAGTCTGGGAGCGTCGGGTGCTGTGCATCGACGAGTTGGCCGAAAGCCTCACGCCCGCGCATGCACCGAAATCGGACAAATGGCTTTTCCTGCGACTGACCCGCACGCTCGACCGCCGCATGCTGGCCTTGCTGTCGGCACCGGGCGAGTTGGCCGGCGCCGGGCCGTTTGCCATCAACCTCAACGTGGCATCGATCCTGTCGCCCGCTTTTCTGCGTTTTGACGAGGCGCTGCCGATCGGTCTGCGTGGCCAGGTGACGATCGACCTGCAGCCGGCCGATGTTCTTGCCGACCCGGCGGCGTTCCTGTTCGCGCGGGATTTTGCACGCACACGCGGCTATCGGCTGATGTTGTGCAATGTGTCCGCCGATCTGCTGCCGGTGTTTCCGCTGGAACGGCTCGGGCTCGACCTGCTATTGCTGCAATGGTCGCCGGCGTGTGCTCGACCCAGCTTTGCGGCCATATTGCCGGACCCTGCCAAGCTTGTACTGGGCGATGCCGACACAGCCGACGCGGTGGCATGGGGCGCGTCCGTCGGCATCATGCTGTTCCAGGGTCGCGCGGTGGCAGAAGCGTAAGGTGGACAAAGTCCATCACCTCCTCCGCCAATATATCGCGACGCAGGATCTGCCTCTTGGCGAATGCCGTGACAGCACCTATTGCCCACCAATGAAAGCGATTTCCGTAACCGGGCTGAGCAAACGCTATGGCGACACGCTGGCGGTCGATGGCATCGATTTCGCGGTGGCGCCGGGCGAGACGCTGGGACTGCTCGGCGGCAACGGCGCTGGCAAGACCACGACCATCGCCATGCTGCTGGGCCTGCTGATCCCGACCGTAGGCCAGATCCGCATCCTCGGCCACGACATGGCAACCGATCGCTTCGCGGCTCTGGCACGGATGAATTTCTCCTCCCCGTATGTGG
>JAYTHH010000047.1:0-2024 GCA_043732745.1 Rhodospirillales bacterium | reverse complement strand
TATGCGCGGCATCGCGCAGCGGCACCACCTGCTCGCCCAGTTGGCCGGAGCCATAAGCCGCCATCGCCTGCACGATATTGCCCACGAACGTCCGATCCTGCGGTCGCACGGCCGCGAAACCGGGCGCCTCGTCCGAGCACCACACGATCACGTCGGCGGCCCGCTCGATCTCCTCGACCTTGTACCGATCGCGAAGGGCCTTGTAGCCGGCGAAATAGATCACCTTCGATCCCGCAGCCCGCGTCGCAGCACCGATGCTGAACAGCACGGCGTTGCCGAGCCCGCCACCCACCAGCGCCACGGTGGTATCCGCGTGGATCTCGGTCGCGGCCCCCGTTGGCCCCATCAGCACGACGGGCTCGCCAACCTGTAGCATGGCGCACAGATCGGAGCTGCCGCCCATCTCCAGCGCGATCACCGACACCAGCCCGCGGGCCGGATCGGTCCAGGCGCCGGTCATCGCCAAGCCCTCCATCGCCAGCAGCGTGCTGCCGGAGGCCTCGTCGATCCGCGGCGCCAGCATCTCGAAGTTCTGCAGCCGGTAGAACTGCCCGGGCTGGAACGCCCGCGCGGCGGCGGGCGCATGTAGCACCACTTCCACGATGGTGGGCGTCAGACGGTTCACGGCGTGGACGGTCGCCGACAGATCGGCCTTGGCCCGTGCCATCACATCCGCGCCTGAAAATTCAGTCGCCGGCGTGGCATCCAACTGTGCCGTCACGACCGGATAGCCGCGTTTGGCCGACCCCATCGCCTTCACCACATTGCCGAAGAAGCTCGGATGAAGGTCACCGAAGAAGCTCAGGAAGCGGCCATTTTCGGCCCGATGCATCAGCACCTGTGCCTCGGCAGGCTTGCTCATCGCCCGCTGCGGGCTAACTGGCACGCCGTTCGAATCAACAGCCTGGAAATACCTTCCGTCCAGCTTTATGCGCCCATCCTCCCGCGCCAGGACGGTGTTCGGTTGTGTTCCGGCGGCGACCAGCACGGCCTTGGCCGGCAGCAACACCTCCGACTTGTCAGCCCGCGTGCAGCGCAGCGCCGCCGCGTGGGCGAAACGGTCCAAGACCACTTCCGCCGGAGACAGGCCTTCCGCGAAGCGAACGCCCTCCTCCATCGCCTTTTCCACTTCCTCGTGGTTCAGCGTGTAGCTTGGCGCCTCGCCCAACGTGCGCCGATATGCCACGGTGGCGCCGCCCCAACTGTCGAGCAACTGCGCCAACAACGGCGCGCGCCCAGCGGCGGCGGCGGCCACGCGTTCGGCGCGGATCGCTGCCGCATGGGTCAGGAATTCCGCCGCAATCTCGGCATCCTCCTCGGTCCAACGGGCGCGGGCGGCGGCTTCCCCGCGCTCGGCGACGAGGGTGGAATAACGCCAGGCGAATTTCTCGACCTGACGCACGTAATAGGCGAGGCTTTCCGTCGCGGTATCGACCGCGGTCAGCCCACCGCCGATCACCACGACGGGCAGGCGCAACTGCAGATTGGCGATCGAGCTCATCTTGGCCGCACCGGAGAGCTGCAGGCCCATCAGGAAGTCGCTGGCCTGGCGCACGCCGCGGGCGAGACCGCCGGGCATGTCGATCACCGTGGGGCGGCCGGCGCCCATGCATAGCGAAATATGATCGAACCCCATCGCCCAGGCGTCGTCGATCGACATCGTGCCGCCGCCGCCGAAGCGCACGCCGCCGGACAGCGCGAAGCTGGAGCGGCGTTCCAACAGAAGGCGTACGAGCTTCAGATAGTTCTTGTTCCACCGCACGGTGATGCCGTATTCGGCCACGCCGCCGAAGCCGGCCATGATGCGGTCGTCAAGGTTTTCGAACAGGGTGGCCGCATCGCGCACGGGGATGCGCGGGTCGAAGCCAAGGGGTTCGATCTTGAGGCCGTCCACCGCGACCACGGTGTGGCCGTCGTTCATCAGATGATGTGAGAGTGTGAATCCGGCCGGGCCGAGCCCCACGACCAGCACTTTGCGGCCGGTATCCGGGCGCGGCAGCGGGCGGCGGATATTCAGCGGGTTC